>JARGGJ010000022.1 GCA_029210915.1 Patescibacteria group bacterium | reverse complement strand
GTATGAAAGATTTAATCAATACCTTAGAAATCGTGATAGCCAGTTAAAAAGAGTCACCCTTGAAGGTTAACTGTACACCCTTTTATGAGCTAATAGCCGATAGCTGATGGCTGATAGCTCTTATCGTACAATTGGCTATCCGCTATCCGCTCTCGACCGCCTATGGCGGTATCGGCTATCGGCTTTGACTGTTAAGGTGGTTTTAAGCTATCCTAGCTACATTATGAGTCAAAAATACTACGTAACTACGCCAATTTATTACATCAACGATAAACCCCACATCGGTTCCACATACACCACGGTCGCAGCCGATGTTCTGGCCCGCTCACATCGCTTAAGAGGGGATAAGACTTTCTTTTTGACAGGAACAGATGAAAACAGTCAAAAAAGCATGGAAGCAGCCGAAAAATCCGGTAAAGATATAAACGTGTATTTGGAAGAAATGGCAATTATTTGGGAAAACACCTGGAAGGAACTTGGCATAACTTTTGATGATTTTATCCGCACCAGCGAAGAGCGCCATCACAAAGCTGTAAATCGTTTTTGGAAAGCGGTTGAAGCATCCGGAGATATTTATAAAGATACATACGAGCGCCACTATTGTGTGGGATGCGAAGATTTCAAAACCGATTCCGAGTTGAACGAAGATGATAGATGTCCGCTTCATCCGAATAAAGATTTGGAACTCGTTCAAGAAGAAAATTACTTCTTCAAAGCGTCTGCATACAAAGATGATATTTTACAATTGTTTCACAAACAGCAAGACTTTGTTCAACCTGTTAAACGCCTAAACGAAATTCGCTCTTACGTAAAAGATGGTTTTGCTGATTTTTCGATATCTCGCGAAGCTAAAAAAGTCTCCTGCGGGATCCCTGTCCCGGGCGACGATTCACAACGTATCTACGTTTGGTTCGACGCGCTCATCAACTACATGTCCGCCGTTGGCTATGGCACAGATGACGAACTATTCAAAAAATGGTGGCCCGCAAACCTTCATCTTGTAGGCAAAGACATAATCAAATTCCACTGCGCATTGTGGCCGGCAATGATCATGTCCGCGGCAAAAAACGATCCACTCTTGCAAAACGAAGATGGCACTCCAAAACTTCCCGAGCAAATTTTTGCTCACGGATTCTTCACCATCGAAGGACAAAAAATGAGCAAATCCATCGGCAACGTCATCGACCCGCTCGAACTCGCCGTTGAGTATCCTTTTGACGTAATCCGCTACTTCTTTTTCCGCGAAATCGGCTTTGGCAACGATGGCGATTTTAACCGCGCCAGAATCGCCGAGCGCTATCAATCAGACCTGGCCAACACCCTAGGCAACCTCCTAAACCGAGCCATAAACATGTCCCGCAAATACTTCGACAACAGAGTCCCAACTTGTGATACTTCCGTAAAGACGTGGGACGTAGGATCCCTCCTTTCGCGAAAGGAGGGAGGACGTGCGACGTGGGACGTTGAAATGGTCGACACCCTCTGGCAACAAGTCGAAGAGTACTACGATTCCGCACGCATAGACTTAGCTTTGGAAGCCATCTGGAACGGCGAAAACGCCTCTCTAATCCTCGCCAACCGCTTAGTCGAGGAAACACAACCATTTAAGCTAATCAAAGAAGATCCCGAGAAAACAGCCCTCGTCCTCTACACCCTTTTAGAATTCCTCCGCAATGTCGCCTGGATGATAGAACCCGTAATGCCCAACATCAGCGCCGATATAATCAAACAACTTGGACAAGATCCAAAATCCGAAATAAGCCAAAACAACTTCGCTAATCTTAAAAAGTGGGGAGGTTTAGAACCAGGGTCAGATTTGCCGGAGCCAAAAATCCTTTTTCCGAGGTTGGGGGAGTAGTTCGGTTACGGAAACCCGCTGTCTCTGCGAGATATCTCCTTTGACAAGGAGACGTTATAAAGTGTTACAAAAAAATCCTCCGTTACGGGGGATTTTGAGTTTAATCGTTATGCGATAGTAGAACGAAACATGCGCACAGCTTTCAAGGTTATGCTATAATAAAATAAATATCGCGTCAGCGATACAATAATTGGTTATTGGAATTTGATTATTGATTATTACAAAGTGTATGGCTCTCTTCAACATAGTCCTCTTATTAATCCTCCTCGCCTTCGTCGGCCTTGGCTTAAAAGACGGCTTCATCGTCTCCTTGGGTCGCATAGTCGGCGCCATCATCGGCTTTGTCGCAGCCCGCGCATGGTATGTTGCCGCTTCACCTCTATTGAGCTGGCTCTTACCCGAAAGCTGGTCTAAAGTTATTGCCTTCCTGCTCATTTTCATGCTTGTAGATCGTCTTTTGGGCTGGGTATTCGGCGCATTGGATAAAACATACGATTTCATAGCCATGATCCCGTTCATGAAATCCGCCAACCATATAATTGGTGCTATTGTAGGTTTTATCGAAGGTATAGTTATCATGGGCGGTGTCTTTTGGCTCATAAAAACATTCAACATACTTCCATTTGCAATTCCATACATCGATGGAACAATGGTAGGTCAAATAGTTTACAAAGGATTCCTGGGTTTGTTGTGGATACTCCTTTAGATTAAAGTTCATCAAGTAACAAGTTCGTCAAGAGAAGCTTAAGTTACTCTTGATGAACTTGTTACTTTTATCTTGTTACTTATGTTGGTCGACACCCATTCCCACCTTCACTTCGCCAAATTCGATGAAGATCGCCAAGCCGTGCACGCTCGCATGGCCGAGTTTGATGTAAAAAACATCACAGTCGGAACAGCCATCACAACCAGCCGAGACGCAATTGCTTACGCGGATTCACACTCCGATACTTGGTGCTCTGTTGGCTATCACCCCGAGCACGTCACCAGCGATTACGAGGATGAAGATGAAAAAGGCGCGTTGAGCGAACCCTACGACATCAAAGTCTTGGAAGAACTCGCAACTTCATCCCCGCGCGTACTTGCGATAGGGGAATGCGGTTTGGATTATCATAGATTAACCCCCTCTTTATCTCCCCCTTGTCAGGGTGAGAATGTTACCGGGTTACCCTTCATTCCTTATCAAGAAGGGCTAAGTGATCTATCTAAAGATCTCAGAAAAAATCAAACACCAGCCGAAAAGTTAATTTGGAAAGAATTATTATCAAATAAAAAATCAGAGGGATATAAATTCACCAGACAAAAACCATTAGATGGATATATAGCAGATTTTTATTGCTCCGAATTGCTTTTAGTAATTGAAATTGATGGTGGAATTCATCAAATACAAAAAGAACAAGATGAAATTAGAACATTAGACTTAGGTGGATTTATAATCCAAGTAATTCGATATACAAACGATCAGGTTTTAAAAAACTTAGACTTCGTCAAAGTTGATTTAAGGAAAAAAATTCTAACACGCAAAAAAGAGCTGCAAAAGATAGCATTAGAACCTGGTGTTAAAAGTCCCCATGACAAGGGGGATTTAGGGGGTTATGCCAAAGCAAAAGCCTCTCAACAACTCGTCTTCGGGCAACAAATCGAGCTCGCCGCCAAACTCGACAAAGCTCTCATAGTCCACATGCGTGATGCCGAAGAGGATATGCTCACGATGATCAAAAACGCTCGCACAAATCATCCGAATTTATGCATCACAATGCACTCTTTCACAAGCACTTGGAAACAAGCTCAAGCTTTATTGGATTTAGATTGCTACATAGGCATCGGTGGCATTGTTACATTTAAACCCCGCAAAACTACCGCAGAGGATGATCAACTGGCAAATATCGCAAAAAATATTCCACTCGATCGTCTTCTAATCGAAACGGATTGCCCTTGGCTTGCTCCTGTCCCGGTCCGCGGAGAGCGCAACGAGCCGACTCATGTCCGTCACATAGCGGAATTTATTGCTAATCTGCGGGGTTTATCTTTCGAAGAAATCAGTAAAATTACAACTGAAAACGCACAAGAATGTTTTAAGTGCGAATTCAAATAAAAATCATTTCGAATTGATCTAAAACTATTCTCAAAATTTTGAATAAATAAAAAAAATCGCGAAGCGATACAATCATTTTTAATTTTTAATTCTTAATTCATAATTTGGTTTTTTTGCATCTACAATATTGACATTTTAGCCGCTTTACATAATAATAATCCAGCTCTTTCCAAAGGAGATGCTAAATGAATGCATTCGAAGCCGGTTTTCAATTTCTAGCTACACTATATATTAAGCTTTGTAACATACTCCGCTTTTCGGTTATCACACAATTCCGAATTGTCCACGGAGCTATCGCAACAGTACAAACCATTATGTCTATTATTGGTTTGTATCTTTTTACGGCAGTTAGCATTTACTTTCCCGGTTACAACGAAGCGCTTTTTGCGATCTTTTTCATCTATACGCTCATAATCTCCATATACACGGCAAATCAATGGAAGATCTCTTTTTCCGACAAAATAACCATATTGAGCTATCTGAACGAGGAAGAAACTTCAGACGAATCTCGAGTTGAACTGTTGTCGAAATTAAGATTGTCGTATACATATGCCCTTGTATTTTCGGCAATGTTATTTGGCATCTTTTGGCCTCTCCTTGGTAAAAATACCGAATTACTCAGCCTGATTCTCATCCCTGCGATGCTTGATGTTTTGGCAAACGGTATCGCCACTGCTTGGGAAATCACTACCTTAAATGAGCCAATCGCTAAACCCGCAGTAGATATTTAAGTGCGGGTTTTTTAATTGACCTTTTAATCAATATTTGATAAGAAATCCGAACAAAAGGAGATGGTCATGCAAAAAACCAACCGATTGGAAGGAAAACTGCACAAACTGGGTCATAACGGTACCGAAATCTTGTACAGAGCAAGCTTCGATATCAGCGAACATGTTAACTCAAGAGAAAAATGTACATTCCATTTGGCTTTTTCGGAAAATCCAATCGGATCCATGAACGTAACTTTGTGCCAATTGGATCGCGTTCCAAACGTTTACCACTTTACACGCACTTTTTCTGAAATAATCACAAATACATCGGAAAACGAATATGGTCGAGATGTGTTTTCCAACCATTTTTTAAAGCTCTTCAAAAAGCTTGGTTTGTCGCTCGAACAGTTTCAAGAATTGGTTCGGCAAGCAAGCCATGAGATGGACCTTCTATAAACCGCAAAAGCGGTTTTTTCATTATCATTGACATTTTTACCTCATACACGTAAAATCTTGGCGTCTTTGAAATATGGAACAAGAATCAAGCAACCAAAATCCGGTTAAAAAACCCACCAAAGACACGGGCTTAACCGGGTGGGAAGCATTAGGTTTTGCTTGGGAATTAGGCTATACTATGGCAATTCCGCTTGTAGCATTAGCCTTGGGCGGAAGGCTTTTAGATCGTTATCTGGATACCTCGCCCGCATTCTTATTAACAGGCATTCTTATCTCCATTGTTCTATCTTCCATTTTAGTTGGCACCAAGGCCATGAAATTAATAAACCAAGTAAGCAAAGAATAAACTTACCGTACCCGTTATGACGTTAAGACGTTATGACTTGTCACGAAATTTATGTTAGTAATCTCCATCGGACCAGAAGTAATAGCAACTATAGCCGGTTTTCCCATAACGAACACTATGCTTGTCGCAGGTGTTTTATTTTTTGTTATTTTGGCAATTGTTGGAGTTACCTTACGAAGAATCGACCCTGATGAACCGGCAAAAGGAATAGCGGGCCTAATGGAAGTATTTGTGGAATTCTTCTTGGATTTTGTGGAATCAATTACCAATGATCGCGATAAAGCGCTTAGATTTTTTCCAATAGTGGCTTCTATCTTTTTTATTGTCTTACTATCAAACTTGGTGGAATTAATGCCCGGCATGGGGTCTATCGGCGTATGGGGTATTCATCATGGTGAAACCGTACTGATCCCATTTATTCGGTCGATGTCCGCAGATCTTAACTTTACTTTTGTGGTTGCGCTGTTTGCCATGACATCCGTTCAAATCATGGGTATGAGAGTTCTTGGTTTTAAAGGTTATTGGAGCAAGTTTTTTGTAGCACCATGGCACAAACCTTATGTTATTGGTAGTTTTGTTGGGGCTTTAGAGCTGGTTTCCGAATTCTCCAAAGTACTATCCTTTAGCTTTCGTTTGTTTGGTAACATCTTTGCCGGCGAGGTTCTTTTGGCTGTTATCGGATTTCTCTCGCCGTTTTTGGCGCCGTTGCCATTCTTATTTCTCGAACTATTCGTTGGTTTCGTACAAGCACTGGTTTTTGCAACTCTGACAATAGTATTTTTAAACATGGCTACAACCAGCCACGCGGAACACGAAGAAGAGCACGAACCCCGCGCCGATTACACCAAAGCAACTTTTGGCGGAAAAGCCGGCGGAGTAGTCCCTTTAAACGGAAACAACAAGTAGGGGATTGCCATAGAGTCGTAAGCTTTACGATTCTTATCAATTCCTTACATAATCACGACGACCCTAAACAAAAAATCACCGGTCGTAGCGATGGTAAGTAGCTAAACTCTTAAAGTTAAACCCTAAAAGCCAAGTAACTGCTTTAAGGTTTAAGGATTAAGCTTTTAGCTAAAATATGTAAGCTTTATTCTTTATTGTTTTATTAGTTATGGAACACGAAGTCGCAAACGCAGCAAGCTCAAATATTGAGTCAATCCGCTTAATTGCCATGTCCGCAACAATCGCAATCGGTGGTATGTTCCCGGCATACGGCATCAGCAAAATCGGTGCTAAAGCCATGGAATCAATCGGCCGTAACCCGGAGGCTGCATCCAAAGTTCAAACCGCTATGCTTATCGGCGCCGCTTTTATCGAAGCTATCGCCATTTACGCATTGGTCGTTGCTCTTATCATCAAATTCGTCTAATTTTCGTAGAAAATTAGACCCTGAGCTCGTCGAAGGGTAAACCCAAAAAGACAAACTCATTGATTATCAGTCCTTGGCCCGAGATTTATCTCGAGCCAAACTCGGATACTCAATCACTATCCGCTCATATAAATAAATCCCTACCGAAATCTAAATCCTGTAAATCCTCTTAATCAGGGTAAATCAAGGTTATGAACGAAATGTTAACAAAATTAGGAATTAACTGGCAATCTTTCATCGCTCAATTGGTGAATTTTGTCGTATTGTTCCTTATACTTCGCTATTTTGCCTGGAAGCCGATAACGGCCGCCTTAGAACAACGCCGGCAAAAAATTGCCAAAGGTATAGATAATGCCAAACGTGCCGACGAGCAATTGGAAAGCATCGAAATCGAACGCAAAGAGGCAATCACAGAGGCTCGCAAGGAAGCAAATAAAATTATAGAAGATGCCAAGCAAAAAGCATCGGTTCTCAAGGAAGAAAAAATGCGCATGGCAAAAGTTGAAATCGAAAAACAAGTAGATGAAGCTAAAGAAATGATTATAGGCGAGCGCGACGCCACCTACAGCGCATTAAAGAACGATCTGGCTAACTTAATCACAAAAGCAACCGGAAAAATCGTGAAGGATTTGGATGATGCCGCCCACAAGAAATTAATAGATGAAGCTGTCAAAGATTTAGAAACCGCATAATTATGGCCAACAGTAAACGCAACAACAAAGAAATTGCCGGCACTTGCATTCAAACCGCAAATGCCGAAAATCTGGTTGCGCGTGTTATAGATGACATGCGGCTTTTTCAAGATGTACTCGCACTTAACCCGGCCCTGGTACAACTGCTTCAAGATGGCTTAATGCCGATTCAGAAAAGACTCGAAGCTTTAGATAAGACGGTTGGTAAACAAATTCACGAATATTCTCGCAACACCATCGCGCTTCTTATCCAAAATAATTCTCTAAACGATTTCAAGACATTTCTCCAGACTCTGGAAACAGTCGCCCGAGAATCAGCCAATCATTTTGAATGCACTGTTATCACCGCAGTAGAAGTGAGCGATGATGTCAAAAATCAAATTCAAAAGGCACTGGAGAAAAAATTCAAAGGAACAGTCCGCATACAGTCGGAGATAGACCCATCAATTGTAGGAGGCTTGGTAGTTCGCTGCGGTGACTGGAAATACCAATCAACCATTCAATCTAAATTACAACAATTACATAATCACCTTGTTTACTCTGAATAATAACTATGAAAACCAATGCAACGGCTGCGGCCAAATTATCAGATGAGCTCCAAGAGCAAATCAAATCGTTCCAAGCGGAGAGCACCACCGAAGAGGTTGGCGTAGTTCGCGAAGTTGGTGACGGCATCGCCTCCATCAGCGGTTTAAAGCACGCCAAATCAATGGAGATGCTTAATTTTGAGAATGGCGCTGTTGGCGTTGCTCTTAACCTTGAACATGATCGCGTTGGAGCCATGATTTTAGGTGATTATACGGGTATCAAAACCGGTCAAACCGTTCAATCATCCGGCAAGATTCTATCTATCCCGGTTGGCGATGGTGTTGTAGGGCGCGTTTTAGACCCTCTTGGCGCACCCCGTGATGGCAAGCCGGCTTTTAAAGAAGAAAAAGTTTATCCTATCGAAAAGATTGCTCCGGGCGTTATGACCCGCCACCCTGTTGATACTCCGCTTATGACAGGTATTAAAGCGGTTGACGCACTCATCCCTGTTGGCCGCGGCCAGCGTGAGCTCATCATTGGCGATCGTCAAACCGGTAAAACCGCAATCGCAATCGACGCAATCATCAATCAAAAAGGCAAAGGCGTAACATGTATTTACGTAGCCATTGGTCAAAAAGATTCTAAGATAGCAAAGATCTACGCCAAACTAAAAGAGGTCGGCGCCATGGATTACACGGTCATAGTCACCGCCGGCGCATCAGACCCCGCTTCACTGCAATACATTGCACCCTACGCTGGCTGTGCTATCGGAGAGTACTTCATGGATAAGGGCCAAGATGCGCTTGTTGTTTACGACGATCTCTCCAAACACGCTTGGGCCTACCGCGAAGTATCACTTCTTCTGCGCCGTCCACCGGGCCGTGAGGCTTACCCCGGTGATGTCTTCTATCTCCACTCTCGCTTGCTCGAACGTGCTGTTCGTTTATCCAAAGAGCATGGCGGTGGTTCATTAACGGCTTTGCCAATTATCGAAACTCAAGCCGGCGATGTGTCTGCCTACATTCCAACAAACGTTATCTCAATTACCGATGGTCAAATCTTTTTGGAGGGCGATCTCTTTTACCGTGGCATCCGCCCTGCTTTAAACGTTGGTTTGTCTGTTTCCCGTGTAGGCGGAGCCGCTCAATTCGGCATCATGAAAAAAATCGCCGGCCCTGTTCGCCTCGACTTGGCTCAATTCCGCGAACTCGAAGCTTTCGCGCAATTTGCAACAGACTTGGACGAAGCAACACGCAACCAAATCGAACGCGGACGCAGAACTGTTGAAATCTTAAAACAAGATCAATACGTGCCAATGCCGCTTTCTCACCAGGTCGCATCTCTCTTTTCAGTTACACGAGGGCTTTGCGATGAGGTTGAAATCGAAAAAATTACAGAGTGGGAAGAGGGAATGCACGATTATCTGGAAACAAACGCCGCTGATCTCTTAAAAGATATGGAAGAAATCGGAAAACTAACCGAAGAAATCGAAAGCAAACTCGAAGAAACCATCAAAAACTGGAACGAAGTCTTCACCGCCAAATAATCCGCCAAATACGATATACCATATACAAAATACTATTACCAAGATGTATGCCCGCTAATACAAGAGCCATAAACTCTCGACTCAAGTCGATCAAGAACACCCGCAAAATCACCAAAGCCATGGAACTCGTGGCCGGTGCAAAGATGCGCAAAGCTGTTCAGATGACAGTCGATAGCCGTAACTACAGCGGAAGCATAAAACAAATCGTTACAGACGTTTTGCCTCTTATCAACCAAAAATCACACCCATTACTTTACGGTCGAAAAGAAGCTAAAAGCTCAATCCTGGTTGTCGTTGCATCAGATAGGGGATTATGCGGATCTTTCAATGCTCAACTGATAAAAACTTGCAAAGAATTTTTAGCATCTCGCAAAGAGCCGGTTAAAATTGTAACCGTCGGCAAAAAAGCCGAGGGCCCAATGCGCAGAATAAACGCCGATATCTTAGCTTCATTTGAATCAATTTCAAACGCACCGTCTTTCGACAGATCCAAAAGCACCGGCCAACTGGTTTACGATGAATTTTTACATAATCGCGCCGATAGAGTCTTTCTTTGCTACTCTGATTTCCGCTCTGCCATCTCTCAGGTGCCAACCATAGTTCAGCTGTTGCCGATAATCCCCGAAGAAGATCTGGCGGTGGATGTGGATACGGAAGAAGCGGAAACAGACCCTCGCGAAAAAATGACCTCCGCACAGCGTTTGGCTCACGACAGAGCCCGCGCCGAAAAAAACCCACTGGATTACGAAGTAGTTTTTGAACCATCGCCTCGGCACGTTCTCGACCAAATGCTTCCCCGGCAAATCGACACACGCCTTTACCAAGCCATGCTAGAATCTACCGCCTCAGAACACTCAGCACGCATGATGGCCATGAGAACAGCCACGGATTCGGCAGGCGACATGATAGATTCACTAACCCTAACATTTAACCGCGCACGCCAAGCCAGCATTACCGCCGAAATCTCCGAAATCTCTGCCGGCAAAGCCGCGCTCGAAAACTAACCATTTAAGATAAATGTAACAAGTAACAAGTTCATCAAGAGATACCTTAGTTACCTGGCTACTCTTGATAAACTTTAATCTTTAAACTTTTAACTAAATTTATGAAAGGTAAAATCACACAAGTAATCGGACCGGTTGTGGATGTGCGCTTCGAAGGCGAACCCCCAACAATCTACAACGCTCTTACCGTCGATCGCGACGGCAGCAAACTGGTTCTAGAGGTAGAGCAACATTTAGGCGAAGGCGAAGTCCGCACTATTGCCATGTCCGCCACAGATGGTTTGGAACGCGGAATGGAAGTAGAGAACACCGGCAAGCCAATTTCCGTACCTGTTGGCGAGAAAACTCTCGGACGTATGTTCGATGTTTCCGGAAATGCTATTGATGGCAAAGGCCCGGTTGGCAACGAAAAAACCTACCCAATCCACCGCCCGGCTCCAACATTCGCCGAACAATCAACCAAAACCGAAATCTTGGAAACCGGTATTAAAGTTGTCGATCTTATCTGCCCTTTCTTAAAAGGCGGTAAAATCGGACTTTTTGGCGGAGCTGGTGTAGGTAAAACCGTTATCGTTATGGAACTTATCCATAATATCGCCACAGAACATGGCGGTTATTCTGTTTTTGCGGGTGTTGGTGAACGTACTCGTGAGGGCAACGCTCTTTGGGAAGAAATGAACGAATCCGGCGTTATCGACAAAACATCACTCGTCTTTGGCCAAATGAACGAACCCCCGGGCGCACGTGCTCGTGTTGCTTTAAGCGGCCTTGCTATTGCTGAATATTTCCGCGATGAAATGAATCAAGACGTTCTGCTTTTTATCGACAACATTTTCCGCTTTACCCAAGCCGGCTCCGAAGTTTCCGCCTTGCTCGGACGCATCCCGTCGGCAGTGGGTTACCAGCCAACTTTGGCAACGGAAATGGGTAACTTGCAAGAACGTATCACCTCTACAAATAAAGGTTCCATCACCTCCGTTCAAGCTGTTTACGTGCCTGCCGACGACCTTACCGACCCGGCCCCGGCAACAACTTTTGCCCACCTGGACTCAACTGTTGTGCTAACACGTAATCTTGCCGAGCTTGGTATTTATCCCGCCGTAGATCCGCTAGACTCAAACTCAACAATTCTTGATCCGAAAATCGTTGGCGAACGCCACTACAAAGTTGCCCGCGGTGTTCAAAAAGTGCTTCAACGCTACCGAGATCTTCAAGATATTATCGCAATTCTTGGCATGGACGAACTCTCCGAAGAAGATAAGATGACCGTAGCCCGTGCCCGCAAAATCCAAAAATTCCTATCACAACCTTTCTTCGTTGCCGAAGTCTTCACCAACAACCCCGGTAAATACGTAACCCTGGAACAAACAATCACCGGCTTCGAAGAAATCTTAGAAGGCAAACACGACGATAAACCCGAGCAATCCTTCTACATGAAAGGCTCTATTGATGAAGTAACCGAATAAACCAACGTTAACACGTTTATAACGTTTATAACGAGTAAAGTAGCCTAAGAACAACCTCGTAACTCGTTATAAACGTTAAAAACGTTAAAAACGTAATTATGTCCCTCCTAAACTTCAAACTCATCACCCCCGAACGCGTTGCATTCGAAAAGAAAGTATCGCAAGTGACCCTCCCTACAATGGATGGCGAAATTACGATACTTCCAAATCACATCCCACTCGTGGCGGAGCTTGTCCCGGGTGTCGCGATGTTGAAGGAACACAATCACAGCGAAGACGTAGCCGTTTCCGGTGGATTTATTCAGGTAGACGCAGAGGGTAATGTAACGGTTTTGGCTGATACCGCCGAAAGGGGAGAGGATCTAAATTTAAAAGATATCGAAGAAGCCAAAAACCGCGCCGAACAAGTAATGCGTGAATCAGCCCGCGATAACGATGAAGCCTTTGCTCGCGCCGCCGCAGAACTTGAGCGCGAACTCGCCAGGTACAGAGTTGCCCGTAAATACAAAGCCGTAAAAAGCTCTCGCCCCATCGAAACCGAATTGACAGACGATACCGGAACAGTCTAAATATAGATATCAATGCCAAATTACGAATGACGAATGCCAAATTTTGGTAAGACTTCGAAATAATTAAAAGATATAAAATTTCGCGAAGCGATTCAATCATTGGTAATTGTTAATTGGTCATTGGTAATTAATTTAACAATGCGCTGTTTCCTAGGTATCCCCGTTCCGGCAGATTGCCGTGAACAAATTAGAAACGCTTGGCACATCACAGAAGAAGAGCGTCCATTTTTACGTATGGTAGACCCGGGCCAGTGGCATGTCACAATGGCATATTTTGGTGATATAAAATACGATAGTTTGATAAAACTCTCTCAATTAATCAGCAATGCCCTGGAAACACCCCCTCAAGGCTCTTTCGAGGTCTGCAGCATAGAAACATTCCCGGCAAAAAGGCCGATTCTCTACGTGGCAAAATGCGAGCCCGAACAAAAAGTCGCTTGGCAAGAAACAGTGGCCAATATTCGCGATATGGCGTCACTTATAGCGCCACAAATAGACCGCAAACCCTGGGTTCCGCATGTAACTCTGGCACGCGCACGCAATAAAAAAGATTTGGATCAATTCGAAATGTCATTAGAAGGTATAGGCTGGGTTCCTGATTATGCTACACTATTCCTTAGCGAACTAACCCCCGCCGGCCCCAAATACACCCCGCTCCACGAATACCGACTTAATAACTAAATTCGTTCATAACGTTAACCCGTTTATAACGAGTTCTGTAGTAATTTAATAAAACATCGTTAACTCGTTATAAACGTTACAAACGTTATGAACGTTATAACCTTCTCCGTCTTCAACTTAGTAATTCACGGCTACAGCCTAAATCGCCTAATTCAGGAAATTTTAACTCGCGCAAGCTTGGGCCAACAAACTTGGATAGTTACCGCTAATCCGGAGATTTTATTACACGCTAAAAAAGATTCCCACTACTGGGACACAATTCGCCATGCGGATATCCGATCCGTCGACGGTTTTGGTTTACAACTTGTTGGATGGTTTAAAGGATCAAAAACAAGTCGCGTCACCGGAGTTGATCTCGCAGACGAAATAGCTAAAGTCTGTAGCAGACAAAACTGGACATTGGTTCTCGTGGGCGGTCAAAATGGCGCCGCGGATAAATCCGCCTGGATGCTCCGCAAGCGCCACCCCGAACTAAAAGTTTTTGCGGAAGATGGCGGCCAAATATCAATCGATGGCATCGCGGATGAAGAAGGGGAGAAAGCCATGACACGCATCCAAGAATACGAAGCTGATGTAATCCTTGCCGCCTTTGGCCACCCAAAACAGGAATACTGGATAGCCCGCTACCGCGATCGCTTCCCATCCGCCAAACTCTTCATCGGCGTCGGCGGGACTTTCGATTTCTGGTCGGGTAATACGAAACGAGCTCCGAAATGGATGCAAACCGTCGGGCTTGAGTGGCTGTACCGTCTTATCACACAACCCAAACGTTGGCCTAGAATTTTCAGTGCATTAATAGTTTTTCCAATAAAAGCCCTTTCATCCAAATAAGCCAATTAAACGATATAACTCTTGCTATTTGCAATTTGTTTTTGTTTTTAGTAGTTGACCTTTTTAAATATTTCCGCTAGTTTAACAGTAATATCAGCACCTTCACAAAGGAGCAAGAAATGAAAAACTTATTCGCGCAAATTCTATTCTCTATAACTTTTCTTTTGGCTGTCATTTCCTCCGGTTGTGGCGGGCCAAATCATAACGCTCAGCCGGAAACTCCGGATAAAAAAGCCGCTCTGGCACGACTTAATGTTATGCAAGAGGGCATTCAGCAGGATGATTTCTACTTATACTCAACAAAATGTTGGATTTCCGCCATTAAAAGAATCGCAGACGATTTTGCGAATGAAGAGGCGCGATCTCAATTAAAAGAATTCTGCCCTTCTTCAGACACTTCCTCTTCCAATACGCAGGTACAAATCGTGCGCGTAGGAGATTGTTCTTGCGCCCTGGTTACGGTTCCAAAGACAAAGGCGTGTGCAAATGAGTCATATCGATACATTAATAGAAGATTGGCAGTCAAGACCTCGAAACTTCAAGAGAGCAAAATTGGAACCTAAAGCAATCAGCAAGCTTAAATTCTGGTTTGATCGGCAAGTCTTGATCCGCAATAAGCGCATGGCTTTTATTATGGATGAGCTAAGTAAAGGAGTTCCACCTGTACTTGCAAGAACCATCAGGCGTACCCGAGTAATCGAGGAACTCTTCACATCGGGCTCCATCACAATCACGGCATGCCTACAGCCAAAACAAGGTTGCGAGTTCCAAGTTGAAACTTTCGATCAACTTGAAAAAAGTATGGATTCACTTAAGGATGCTTGGAAAGGCGTTGTTAGTGTCTGGGTACAGCGCCTCGATGAAGAAGGAATCATGAACATCCGCTTCGACGCGCTCTAAATCACCGATCTTTTGGTGGTTTTTTAATTGACAATTATACATTTGTTACATACAATTTACATCTGAAATATCACAAACATAGGAGTTATAATGCAACCATACTTGTTTCAAGCTCATAAAAAATGGCTAAAACTTCACAACAAAGAAGTGCGAGAGCGTGAACTAGAAATTGTCAATCAACTCATACAAGCAGCACCACCGGGTTTGCAACATTTTTTGTCATTACATCCCGAAATTATATCTTGTCTTTTTGAAAAAGGATTGACCCGGATTGAAATTTTAAGTTGCTGTAAAGAAGTTTATAGATTTCAAAGTCTAGATTCTTTCGAAAAATTGTGTGCAGAACTAAAAGACGCATGGAATGATGTAATTGATGTTGAGTATTATCGCGCTGAGCCCAATATGCTAGTTCTACAACTATCTGTTCCACGCTAACTCTACCGCTCAAAGCGGTTTTTTTATTGACATATTTGACTATTTAGTCTAATTTCTTATGGAATTCGAACATTGAACAGGAGATTCAAATGTACTCTGAAGAACAAATAGATTGGAACTTTTTTCGTGACATACGCGACAGGATGCTGGTGAACTATCGCCGACCCGATTTCATGATCTTAGCCGTTAAAACCACCGGCCTGAAATGTGAAGATGTTGAAAAACGCTGGATACAGCTCATGTACTTTTTCGCGACAATAAAACTCCTTTCCAAATCAGGTACTTTGCTACCTAGCAACAAGCCAATACAACCACCGCCAAAACTGGCGCTAATCTGGAAGTGTTTCTGCAAACAAATGCCCGATCATGCTACAGATTTTTGCTTAACCTTTTTCGAAGGTCAAAATCTTCTCTGGCGCAAAGCATATCAAGATAAGCACAAACTCAATCCGGTAAATCACAGCCTGATTCTAGAAACCGCCGGGCGCGATATGATTGGCTTTGATATCGACCAAGAACTTTGGAGCCTATAACCAAACCACCGAATCTCTCGGCGGTTTTTTATATTCCATCTAACAAAAATAACTCTTGCTATTTGCTATTAGCTATTTGCAATTATCGTTAGACAACTCAGCAATTTTAGAGTAATATCAGCTCATTATGCCAGAAAAACGCATCAGAACCCGCTTTGCGCCCAGCCCCACGGGCTACCTCCATATCGGCGGAGTCCGTACCGCGCTCTACGCCGAATTTGTAGCCAAACAAGCCGGGGGCGATTTTTTACTTCGCATCGAAGATACCGATCAATCCCGCTATGTCGAGGGCGCTGTCGAAAGCCTTTGCAGTGTAATGAAACAGCTTGGAATCGAACCGGTTGAGGGTGTCTGGCTCGATGATACTGATAAAATCATCCAAAAAGGCGATCACGGCCCTTATATTCAATCCGAGCGCAAACACATTCATCAAGAATACGCTAAAAAACTTATCGAGATGGATAAAGCCTATTATTGTTTCTGTACTGCAGAGCGTCTCGACGAAGTCCGCAAAATGCAAGAACTCACCAAACGCCCCACCGGATACGACGGCCATTGTCGCAATTTAGATGCGGACGAGGTCAAAAAACGTTTGGAAGCAGGCGAGCAACACGTAGTTCGCCTCAAACTTCCCGAAGAAGGCACGGTCACAGTTAACGACGTTATCCGCGGAGATGTTAGCTTTGACTGGAAGCTTATCGACGACCAAGTCATCATCAAATCCGATGGCATGGCTACCTACCACCTCGCCTCGATGGCCGATGATCATGATATGGAAATAACCCATGTCATCCGTGGCGAAGAGTGGCTCTCGTCAACTCCAAAACACATCTTCCTCTACGAATCCATGGGCTGGGAACTTCCTGTCTTCGCCCATTTACCCCTCATCCTCAATCCCGACAAATCAAAACTCTCTAAGCGCCAAGGCGATGTAGCTGCCGAAGACTATCTCAAGAAAGGCTACCTTCCGGAGGCATTGAATAACTTTCTTGCTCTTTTAGGCTGGAACCCAACCGCTGACCGCGAGATATATACCAAACAAGAACTCATCGACCTTTTTGACCTATCCAAAGTAAACAAAGCCGGCGCCGTTTTTCAAATCGATAAATTAAATTGGCTCAACAATCACTACCTCCGCGAGATGGATGAACAAAGCTATTTCGACCTTGTTTTACCGCATCTAAATGCATTTAAAGAGGATGAAGATTTTAAGAAAAGAGTTGCATCGCTTTACAGAGAGCGCATGATATTACCATCCGAAATTACAGATCAATCGCTCTATCTTTTTAGCGATCAATTAGACTACTCAAACGTCTCAATCACCTGGAAAGATCACACAAAAGAAGAAGCCAAGTCAAGATTAGAAGCTGCGATAGAGTGGATTGAACAAATTGATGATACAAAGCAATACGACGCAAAGTTCATCGAAGAATATATCAAAGAAATGATCCAAAAAAACGGCTGGGGAAATGGGGATACTTTGTGGCCACTCAGAGTTTCGCTCTCCGCTCAAGAAAAATCTCCGAGTCCGTTTGAATTAATTGCAGTTTTAGGCAAAAAACAATCAACAGCCCGCGTCAACCAAGCATTGGCAACTTTGTGATATAATTAAAGCATCATGAATAAACCTCTAACCGGAGGCATTTCTGCATTTTTAATCCTTGTTGTATTATCCACGGCTTTTTTTGATATAAAGTCCGCAATAGCTGAGGAGGCTGTACAGCTTAAAAATGTAGCCGACGAATTAAATGCTGAATTAGAGGCGAAAAAATCACGCGCCCAAGAAGTACAGGGTTTAATCAATTCGTATAAAGATAGAATTAAAGCTCAAGAAGCACAAAAGCTCACTCTGGAAAACCAAATTGTTTTATTGGATAACCGCATCCGTGAAAAAGAGCTAAGAGAGGAGGAGGTTAAAACTCAAATCGAAATTCTCACATTGGAACTACAAGCCCTAGATAGGCAAATCGTAAGACAAGAAGGAAAAATATCTACTCAAAAAGCCCTAGTTGGTGATTTGGTACGAAGAATTCGTCAAGCCGATGACGTTAATACGCTGCATGTTTTTTTAAGTAGGCCATCTTTGTCATCGTATTTTCAAAATGTGGAAGAGCTGACCAAACTGGAAGGAGACCTAACGCAAACACTCGAACGAGTTGTCCAAGAAAAAACCACTCTGCAAAACGACAAAGTACTCAGAGAAAGCAAGCGCATTACACTTACAGAACAAAAGAAAACCCTTCTAGACGAACAACTTATTTTAGAGATGGAAAAAAACAGTAAAAAATCACTCTTAGCTGAAACAGAATCAAAACAAAGCGAGTTCTCCCGAGTTGTTTCCGAACTACGCCAACAAGATCAAGCCACATCAAACGAAATATATCGTATCGAAAAAGAATTAAAAGATAAGCTGGATGCCATAGATTTGGCACTTGCAAGCGGTGAAACCTTATTATCTTGGCCGGTTCCTCTTAAAAAAATAACAGCCACTTTTCACGATCCAACTTATCCATTCCGCAATATATTCGAGCACCCCGGAATCGATCTGCGTGCCGGTGTTGGCACTCCAATCAGAGCAGCCGGTGGAGGCTACGTGGCCTGGACAAAAACCGGCAGATCATACGGTAACTACATCATGGTTGTACATGCCGGTAACATAGCAACACTATATGCTCACTTATCAAAATTTAACGCCAGCCCCGGCACATACGTAGAACGTGGCGATATAATTGGTTACTCCGGCGGAATGCCGGGTACGCCCGGAGCCGGCCTTTCTACCGGCCCCCATCTTCACTTCGAGGTCCGCCAAGATGGAATTCCCGTAGACCCTCAAGGTTTTTTACCAATAGCTATAGAAACCGACCTCTAGTCCAAACCAACGATCAAAAATAACGCAAATGCGTTTTTTTTGACCATCAGCTTTTTTCGTGTCATATTACTCTCCGAAAGGAAAACATCATGCCGCCAAGAATAAAAATTCTTCCCACGGATGAGATGCTTCGCACATTACAAAGAGCAGGCCACTATGTAACAAACGATTTTCGCACCTTTCAAGAATCCTGTTCCTGTAGGATTACACCATCCGGGGTAACTGTAGATTTTATTAAACTCTATCGCTTATATACAGTTGATAATCTGATAGTGGAACTTAGCAAAACCAAGCATCGACTCTCTGCTCCAAACGAAGGCCTGGCATTAGCAATTCATAAACTAAACGGAAACATCGGTGATATTAGCGAACCAATCATGATAATAGATGGTTCATTTTTCATGGATGGAGTGCAGCAATGTTTGTGCCTGCAAATGTGGAATGCCACCACTCGTATCACCAAAAGCGCTCTATCTCACGCCCTGCGCCCCGGCAACTTCATACTCACAACCGCCATCGATAACTAAAAACTCGCACTCGCGAGTATTTTTTATATAAAAACACAACTTTATACTACAACTAAGCACTACGACTTAGTACTTTTCTAAATAATTCCTTAATATCCTTAATACTTGATACGGTAACCGCATCTGCTCTAAATTGTCTAAAACCTGTAATGTTTTTAAAATACCAAGGTAAATGCTTACGTAATTTTATCAAACCCTTTTCTCCATAAACCTCGACTTGATATTCCGCATGTTTCAACATAATCTCCATTTTTTCTTCTATCGAAGGATCACCGGGATCTTTTCCGGTTTCAAGCGACTCTTTAATCCGCTTAAAAATCCACGGTCTTCCCAATGCTCCACGAGCAATCAAAAAACCTTGAGCACCAGATTTACTCAATGCTTCTTTGGCTGTTATATCATCAATAATATCACCGTTTACAAAAGCGGGGATAGAAAGCTTCGAAATCGCTTTCCCAGCCGCTTCCCAATCCGCAATTCCCGAATATCCTTGTGTTTTTGTTCGTCCATGAATCTCGATTGCATCTGCCCCCGCTTCTTCCAATCTTTTTACAAATTCAACAACATCCCCCGGCTCACTCCAACCTAGACGTGTCTTAACAGAAAGTGGTACATTAATAGCATCTTTTACCGCTTTAACAATTTCCGATGCACGTTCTACATCTTTCATTAACGAAGCTCCGTTAAATTGGTTTACCGCCTTTGGTACCGGGCATCCCATATTGATATCAATGCCATCGGGGCTATGAGCTTGCATCACAATCTTTGCCGCCTCTGCCATTGCCATCGGATCCGATCCAAATAATTGCTGTACTACAGGATGCTCCACCGGATCCAGTTCACAAATTTTATCTGTTCTCTGATTTCCGCGAATAATCGCTTCCGCTGAAGCCATTTCTCTAAATATAATTACTTCTTTACCACTGCACTCCCGCACTAAACGACAAAACGGCAGATCTGTAAAATCTGCCATGGGGGATAGGGCCATAATCGGCCTAGGGGCATCCATCCATCTCATATGCCAAAAAACATTGAACCAACACCAAAGAAAATTGTAAGCAAAACACGCGTTAGCTCGAACCCGAGCTTACCAGAAAACAAAAAAACTGTCGATATAGCAAGCTGGCTTCGTAAAGATACGCACGAAGATCCGCGTATAAACTCATTAATGCGAATAGTTCGCTGGCAAGGCCGTTTTATAGTTTTATTGATTTTGGCTTTATCTGTAGCCATAGCAATACCCGCGTTAAATATAGAAATAGAAATTCCAAATCAAGAACCTTTGCAAACCGCTCCACCACTCGAAATTAAAGATATCGATTACAACGCAATTATCTTTCAAAACGGCCAACAGCTTAATCATGGCTCTACGGTAAACAAATCGGGCATAACCATCTTTGGTCAGTTATACGATGGCAACGAGGTGATGCAAAAATGGCCAAATACCATTTTCTTGGTTAATAATGCTTCAGTACCCATTACCGGCCCTAATTCTCAATTTAAAATTGATATAAACCTTACACGCGGTTCTAATATCATCGAAACGGCGGTACGTATTAATGGTATCTTGTATAACCGCCAACAAAAGGTTATAAATTACGAACCGTCCGTTGTTCCTACAAGTACATCAACTAACAACCCAAATGACATCGTTTCAAATTAAAAAACCTTACCCGCCGGCAGGTGATCAGCCTGAAGCCATAAAAGATCTTACAGCGCGCCTCAAAAAAGGGGCGCGAATGTTAACATTGCTCGGTGCAACGGGAACCGGTAAAACCTACACTCTTGCAAATGTCATCAACAACATTCAAAAACCAACACTCGTCATCGCGCACAACAAAACCCTGGCCGCTCAGCTTTGTAATGAATTTAGAGAATTTTTCCCTAATAATGCGGTCGAATACTTTGTCTCTTACTACGATTACTATCAGCCCGAGGCCTACATGCCTAAAACTGATACTTATATAGAAAAAGAAGCGCAAATCAACGCCGAAATAGACCGTTTGCGCCATAACGCGACCCAATCGCTCCTAACCCGCAAAGACGTTATTGTCTGCGCATCCGTCTCTTGCATTTACGGTCTTGGCGCCCCCACAGCCTACGCCAAAACAATCTTTCATGTTGTAACCGGCGAAAATCTATCGCGCCAAGATACAATCACACGCCTCATCGACATGCAGTTCACTCGCACCAACGCAGATCTAACGCGCGGATCTTTTCGGCTTACCGGCACAACACTCGAAGTCATGCCTGTAAACGAAGAAGTAATCTATCGCATCGAAGTACTCGGTAATCGTGTCGACAGAATAACTCAAATCCATCCCGTATCCCGCAAAGTACAGGCAGAGCATCACGATATCTGGCTTTTCCCCGCCAAACACTTCATTATTGCCGGCCCCGAGCGGGATAAAGCCCTTAAAGACATCCGCAAAGAGTTAGCTGAACGCCTTAAATACTTCGAGAGCAAAGGTTTGCTACTCGAAGCGGAACGTATCGAACGCCGTACAAAATACGATTTGGAAATGATGGAAACACTTGGCTACTGCTCCGGCATCGAGAACTACTCGCGCCATCTTTCCGGCCGCAAAGCAGGGGAACATCCTGACACGCTTTTATCATATTTCCCCGAAGATTTTTTATGTATCATGGATGAATCCCATGTTAGCATCTCTCAAGTCGGTGGAATGTATGCCGGTGATAAATCGCGCAAAGACACACTTATCGAACACGGTTTCCGCCTGCCCAGCGCTCGCGATAATCGCCCTTTAACCTTTGATGAATTCGAAAAACAAATCAAACAATTCGTCTTCATGTCGGCTACGCCGGGCCCTTTTGAATATCAAAACTCTGACGCGATAGTGGAACAACTCATCCGCCCAACCGGTCTTATAGATCCTGAGGTAGAAATCAAACGCATCACACCAAAAAAGAAAGGCGAGCTCAATCAAATCGAAGACGCCATTGAACGCATAATAAAAGTCACCAAAGAGAAAGAACGCACACTTGTAACAACTCTTACGAAAAAGATGGCCGAGGATCTTACCGATTATCTGAAAGACAAAAACATCAAAGCCGTCTACATGCACTCCGGTGTAAAAACAGCGGATCGCCTCGAAATCCTTTCCGAGTTCCGTAAAGGCACTTACGATGTCTTGGTCGGCGTTAACCTCCTACGCGAAGGTTTAGACCTTCCGGAGGTATCTTTAGTCTGCATATTAGACGCCGACAAAGAAGGTTTCCTCCGTTCCGAAACATCACTCATCCAAACAATAGGCCGTGCCGCCCGCAATGTCCGCGGTAAAGTCATCCTCTACGCCGACAACATCACCGGCTCCATGAAACGCGCTATAGCCGAAACCGACCGCCGCCGTGCCAAACAAGTTGCCTACAACAAAAAACACGGTATCACTCCAAAAACAATCATCAAAGCCATCCAAGATCTTCGTGGACAACTAGGTTTTGAAACAGAACCTAAAGATGTCAAAAAAATTCTAGCCTTGGAACTGGCCGCCGAGGATAAACAACTAAACGTTGTTATAAAAGAAAAAGAAGCTGAAATGAAAGAAGCATCTCTTCGTCTCGATTTCGAACTCGCCGCCATACTCCGCGATGAAATCGTTGTAATCCGCAAAGAATTGGATAAACGCAAAAAGAAGGCACCACTACCCGACAAGGAAGCGAAACCAAAGATCAAACGCCCGCCAAGGCACGGGAGAACGAAATAGAACCAGGATGTACCGGGATTATCACTCAAAGATTTACAGGATTATTATTCTATATTTATCGTAGGGCGCGAACCTAGTGTTCGCCCGTACTGTCGCCGAAGGCGGAACCGTACAACTTTTAGAGCGTATACTTGACTTATTATATATTTTTTGGTTAATTACCACCACAACAGAGGAGGAACCAATGCTACATCCGCACCTTGAACTGCTCCCATCTGCCATTAGCAGACTTCGTAAAGTTGTAAAAATATTCAGTACGGAAGGTGTTGAATTCAAGAAGTTTCAGAATTTCTTGGATCATCGATTTGATGTGATAAAAATGAATTCCGAGGGTTATGTGTTTGGTTATGCTCATTGTGCCGCATCACATCACATGGAAGTTCGCTGCCTATTATTCAGCCAATCTATTTATGCCGACGAAGAAATACGCGTTAACCCAATGTTCGTGCAAACGGAAATGGGTTTTTATGCTGAAGATGAAAAAACTCTCGCGTCTTCATTCTTAGTAAGATATGATATTTTAAACGATACCTGGGATGCTATGTATAGCAATGAACATGAAAATTCCATGCTCGTGCCAGAGCCCGAGCTCGGTATCGAATTTACGACAAGTATAAATTTTGGTAATTCTTTGCGTCTGATTGTAAACGCAACAACAGCTTACCAAATTGTTCGATTCATGGCTCAATTTTTTGCATCACACGCAAACTAACCAAACTCCTAAATTAGGGAGTTTTTTAATCTAGGGTTATTGACATTATGGGCTGTATTTGCTTATCTATAGCCACAACAGAGGAGGAACCAATGCTACATCCGCACCTTTATCAATGGGCACAGGCTATACAATTACTGAATACTATCGAAACAATCATGTCTAAACATGATATAGAATCAGCGGTAAACACATACTTCAGCAACCCGGATTTCGACCCTAGAAATCCTCTCGGTAGTACAAATCAAACCGGCTATGCACATTATCCAATCAATCTTCCTGAAATGTATTTAAGCTGGAAGGCATATCAAGACTCAACCGATATAACACCCTCTAGTCCATCCATCGAAGTCGAGTTGGTATTCACAGATAACCACGAAAAAACAGACTCACGAAAATTCGCAATCCGATGCGATATGGATACTCAACTTTGGGAGATGTCATATTTGGATATCGTTCCAGATCAAAAACCCGACATTGAATCACCTTTGGGTGATGATTACGTCGGTAGTTTCAATCTCAAAGTTGGGAATCGCAAAAACATTCCGAAAATGCAAGCAGTTGCTATCATCGAAGACATGGCCGAGTTCTTCAAACAGCGTTGCTTGAAGCAACTACACGAAAGAATGCGAACTGCCACCTAAACGCCATAAACTCCAAACAATGGAGTTTTTTCATTTCCTAACTCCTTGATTTTTTATTATTTGATTATTTCATTCTTTCATTAAACAGTACGTTTGTTATTATTTGTCTCTTGGTCTATATTTGGTTAGTATTTAATTTGTATGGATTCCGCACAAGAAGTAAAAAATCACCTGGATATCGTTGATATAGTAGGTGAATATCTCCAACTCAAACCATCGGGAAGTGGTAGTTTTAAGGCGTGTTGCCCTTTTCATCAGGAAAAAACCCCAAGTTTCATGGTAAACCGCCCGCGCCAATCTTGGCATTGTTTTGGCTGTAATATTGGAGGCGATATGATTTCTTTTATTGAAAAGATAGAGGGCATGGAATTTGTAGAGGCTTTGGAGTTGCTGGCAGGTAAAGCCGGGGTCGAGCTCCCCAAGTTTAACAAAGAACAAATGGGTGAAAAAAAATCTCTCCAGCAAGCTAATGAGTACATTTGTAAACTATTGCAACACAATCTCCTCACATCACCCGAAGCAAAAATTGCCCGCGATTATATAAAACAAAGAGGTATCGACGACGTTACCGCAGACGTGTGGAAGCTTGGTTACGCACCCGCCGATTGGAAAGATCTTGAAGTAAAAATAAAAGAGCAAGGAATTAACGCCGAAGATCTAATCAAAATTGGAATCGCCAGCCCTAAAGATAACGGACAAGGAATCTATTTCCGGTTTCGTAGCCGCCTCATGTTTCCCATCCAAGACGCCTTTGGAAATGTAATCGGTTACACTGGCAGAATCTTAACCGATGAAAAAGTCGCAAAGTATATCAACTCACCCGAAACAGTTTTATACAAAAAAAGCCATGTTCTATATGGGTTAGATAAAGCCAAGGCCGACATCAAACGCGATGACCTCGCTATCATCGTCGAGGGCAACATGGATGCTTTAACTTCTCACCAATTCAACATAAAAAACGTTGTCGCCTCAAGTGGCACAGCCCTTACCCCGGAACAATTAAATCTCATCAAACGTTTCTCAAGCAACATCGCTATCGCTTTCGATACAGACGCTGCCGGGCTTGAGGCAACACTGCGCGGGATGGATTTGGCTCGCCAAATGGAGTTTAATATCAAAGTAATTCGCTACGATCAAAACATCGCCAAAGACCCGGATGAACTGATCCGCAAAGATCTTGATCACTGGAAAGACTCAATTCGTGACGCAAAACCCATCATGGATTGGGTCTACCAACATGCTTTTGAACAATTTACTGAATCAACACCCGAAGGAAAGAAACTCATAGCTCAATTCGTATTGAACGAGTGTCGCCATATTCCTCACCCTGTAGAGCGTGATGCCTGGATTTCCAAGCTTGCTAAAGATTTGGATGTGTCCCCGGACGCCCTTAGGTCCACACTCAACAAATCTATTAAATACTCTGCAAAAAACGCATCCGATAATGCCCAAATTAAAGAAGAAAAGAAGCAACAAGAGCTAAAAATAGAGGAAAATCAACAAGATGTAGCCAAAAAGATGGAAGAACGCTGGCTCGCTGCTGTAATCCTGAGCCCTCGGCTTTTTCATGAAATAAACATAAATTGGCAATTTCCTCCACATGCCAAGCTTTACAATTTCTTGAAAATCAAGTATGATTTGTCCGTTCAAGCCACAACCGAAGAAGATGAAGATATTAAAAATCTTATCGATTATTTGGCGATTGTAGCTGATAGAGAGTTTGAAGATACGGGAAAAGATTCACTCGCGCGCGAGTTTACAACTACAGAATCAATTTTGTTAAATCAAAAAACCAAACTCACACGCCAAGACTTGGAGAATCAGATGCGAGAAGCCGAACGCAAAGGCGACACAGCCCGCATCCAAGAACTCCTAACGCAATTTCAAAAACTAAATACTTAAACCGGTATCTAGCCACTAGTATCTTGTATCTTGCAGTTCAAAAACTGCCAGATACTAGATACAAAATACAAGATACCCAGATAGTAATTGTTAATTCGTAATTGAAAATAAAGTATTCCGTTCCCGCCGGCCTCACCTTGGAGTGAATCGCTCGCGGCCCTGGAGTGCAACAAGATGTATGCCAAAAGCATCTCAATCCTCATCATCAAAATCCGGCAGCGCTAAGAAAAAAAGCCCTGCTAAAAAACCTATAGGCGGTTCTTCCGCCGCAAAAAAGAAACCTGTAAAAAAACAGGTTATTAAAGCAGGCAAAAAAAATACTCAAGCGAAAAAAGCCCCGGTAAACATACCTAAGGTGCCCTATGTAAAAGCTCCGCCTCCAAGCGATGAGGTGCTTAACCATCTGTTTAGCAAGGCAAAAACCAGAGGCTTCTTAACAGAAACAGAAGTGCTTTACGCTTTTCCTGATATCGAAGACTACATACCTGTTTATGAGGCTTTTGTAGATAGAATGGATGCCGCAGGAGTTGGCATAGTCGAGATGAAAGAGGGGATTTTAGGGCGCAAAGAAGAACGCCACGAGATAATGACTTCCATGAACAGCGCTATTGCCCCGGAAGCACTCAAAGTTGATCCGTTCGATCTAACGGCCGACTACATCCAAATCTACCTTCGTGAAATAGGAAAAATCCCACTTCTAACAGGCGAAGAAGAAGTCGCACTCGCTAAACGCAAAGAACGTGGCGAAAAAGAAGCGGAGAAGAAACTGATCGAGGCTAACCTTCGCCTTGTTGTTTCCATTGCCAAAAAATTCATGGGCAAATCGCTTTCGCTTTTGGATCTCATCCAAGAGGGGAACATCGGCCTTTTTCGTGCTGTTAAAAAGTTTGAATATCGCAAAGGTTACAAATTCTCTACCTACGCAACCTGGTGGATTCGCCAAGCAATTACCCGCGCGCTTGCCGACCAATCCCGCACCATTCGTATTCCGGTGCACATGGTAGAAACAATCAACAAATTCCAACAAATAGAACGCCAACTCATCCAAGATCTGGGACGCGAACCCTTGCCCGAGGAAATAGCCGCGGAAATGGGTGAAGAGGTAAACAAAGTACGACACATCATCAAGATCTCTCAAGATACGGTATCTCTCGAAACATCTGTCGGCGAAGATGACGAAGATTCCACTCTCGAAGATTTCATCGAGGATGTCAAAAACATGACCCCCGATAAATCCGCCGGTCGTCAATTACTGAAAGATTACGTTAAGCACATCATTCAAGACCTCTCACCTCGTGAACAAAAGATTTTAGAAATGCGCTTTGGTCTAGTCGACGGAGTAGGGCACACCCTGGAAGAGGTGGGTAAAGAATTCGATGTTACCCGCGAACGTATCCGCCAAATCGAATCCAAAGCCCTGGAAAAGATCCAACAACATCCGGAAATAAGGAGGTTGGCGGATTACTAAAAAGCTCAAAAAACCAATCAAAATCCAACACTTGTCAGATATTTGAAAATCATATATATTATTCACGCTTCGAAATTCGATGTTCGAAATACGAAATTCGAAGTTTGTTCCGGGGTAGCTCAGTGGTAGAGCAGTTGACTGTTAATCAATTGGTCGTGGGTTCGAGCCCCACCCCCGGAGCCATATACCGTACGGTACATGGCGGAGCCATCACTTAAAATGACTTCGCTATGTACCGTACGGTATTTTTTATGTAATAATTACTATATGCGTTATGTTTACATCCTACTATGTGCTGATAATAAGTTATACATAGGTTATACAGAAGACTTAAAAAAACGAATATATCTTCACAAACAAGGGTTTGTTAAAGCAACATGTCCAAGATTACCAGTAAACTTAATTTTCTATGAAGCTTATTTAAATAAATATGATGCTTTGCGTCGTGAAAAATATTTCAAAACAACTAAAGGAAAAACTACTATCAAAACAATGTTGAAAGAATATTTTAATCAAACCACCTCGCTTTCCGCAAAGCTTCAAAACCAGCCTTAATTTCTTCAAAATATTTCCGTCATCCGTATTAAAACAGACCGCATCCAATTGGATATGGTCTTTAAGAAAAGATACAATGTCACTTGGGCGGCTCACCCAACGGATTCTCCATCTCGGGGTCAACAATCACCGGCACTCCTCGGCAATAGTGCGCTCCATAATGGCTTGATACTGCTCTTCCATCCAACCCAATTGGTGGTCTGGATATGGATCCTTCCCACCATTCACACCATCACGGCAGGGAAGTCTCTCCATACTGTCTCCTTGCTGCCTGTTTGCAGCTGGTAGATGTCCAAATCGACCCAAATAAATACCACAAATATATTGAAATATCAATAGTATTAGCTAAAAAATATTAAGAAATTCATAAAAAAGTTACTAAACTACGCTAAATATCTAATTGCTCATTAAAAGCTTCAGCTACCGTCGATTGCGAGTTACTCACAAACGCATCATCGAACTAACAAAATAACCCCCTAAGCTTGGGAGTTTTTAAAATAAACGATAACTAGCGTCAAATTTTCGCTTGAGATTCAGCTAACAAATTTGCAAAGAAAACTACTTTTTCTTGTGTATCAATATCTGTATTTTTATCAGCTCTGTCCATAATCACAGATAAAAATTGCCAATATTTTTTTTCATATCCGGGCACTCCTACACAGGCGCCCCAAAGTTGGTGAAATTGCGAGTAATTATCGGCCATGATTTCCTCCTCACGGATAAGGATGACATTTACAACCGTTAATGTCAATCAGACATAAATGCAAAATATAATTAATAATTGTTTTATTTAAGCAAAAATAAGAAGCTCCACCCTGTACAGTTAACCTTCAAGGGTGACTCTTTTTAACTGGCTATCACGATTTCTAAGGTATTGATTAAATCTTTCATA
>JARGGJ010000021.1 GCA_029210915.1 Patescibacteria group bacterium | reverse complement strand
ATGAAGGAGTTATGGCATATTATTAAATGGTACTTAAATCATTAGTTTGCTAGTCTAGAGCCATAACAAATAACAAATAATAAAGCGAGCGGAACTTTTTAAAATATTATTAAGAAATAATAAAGATCTGATCCTTGAGGATGGATCTTTTTTGAATTAAAAATCCCTTTTTTGGGGATTTTTTAATGATTGATTTAGATTATCTTTTAATTTTTTTCATTGTCTCCATGACTGTATCCGGAGTAAGAGACATGGTGTCGATTTTTTGTTTGACCAGGAATTTGGCGAAATCTGGATAATCGGATGGAGCTTGACCGCAGATGCCAATTGGTATGTTTTTGGCCTTAGCAACCTTAATTACACTTGATATCAGATCTTTAACCGCTTGATTGCGCTCATCGTAAATACGGCTAACCAAAGCCGAGTCGCGGTCGACGCCAAGTGCGAGTTGAGTCAGGTCGTTGGAACCAATCGAGAAGCCATCAAAAAGATCGGCAAATTGATCGGCTAAAATTACATTAGCAGGAATCTCGACCATCATATAGATTTTTAATCCTTTTTTGCCACGAGCGAGATTGTTTTGCCGCATTACTTTTGCAACCTGTTTTGCTTCGGCGACCGTACGACAAAATGGGATCATTATAGTAATATTGCTGAGGCCCAAGGTTTCGCGGGCATAGCGAACCGCGGCGCACTCTAAGGCAAAACCCGGGGCGTAATTTGGATCGTAATAACGTGAGGCACCGCGCCAGCCGAGCATGGGATTTGATTCTTTGGGTTCAAAAATTTTACCACCTACCAAATTGGCATATTCATTGGTTTTAAAATCCGATAGACGCACAATGACGGGTTTGGGATAAAAAGCGGCGGCAATTTTTGACATTCCCTCGGCAAGAGTTCTGATAACGTATTGTTTGGCATTTGGATAACCGGCTGTGAGTTTCGCGATTTGTGATTTGGTCTTTTCATCGAGTTTTTGCGGTTTTAGTGCTGCCATGGGGTGAATCTTAACCGATTCGGTAAACACAAATTCCATACGCGCCAATCCGACTCCATCAACAGGTAGCGAGGCATACGAGAATGCCAAATCCGGGTTGCCTATGTTCATCATTACTTTGCAAGGGAGCTTTTTGGGGCGGGTAAGTTTTACATCTCTGACAGAATATTCGAGTTTGCCCTTAAAAACATGGCCGATCTCACCATCCGCGGCGCTAACAGTGATTTGTTCACCATCGCGCAATTTAGAAATAGCTCCCGACACTCCAACAACACACGGTATACCAAGCTCACGGCTTACGATTGCGGCATGGCAAGTACGCCCGCCTTGCTCGGTTACAATTGCAGCGGCTTGCTTCATAATTGGTACCCAGTCAGGATCTGTCATGCGCGCAACTAAAACATTACCGGGCTTAAATTTGGAAAGTTGTTTTGCCGATGAGAGCTTACGAACTGGGCCAACACCAATTTTTTGCCCAACTGCAGTACCGGTTAATATTGGTTTGGCTGAGGCTTTGAGTTGGTAAATTTGGATTAAGTTGCGTTGTTTTTGCGAGGCCACTGTTTCCGGACGAGCTTGTACTATATAAAGTTTTCCGGTTTTTCCATCTCGCGCCCATTCGATATCCATTGGCGTTGGCTTTTTGTGCAGTTTACTAAAATATTTTTCGATTTCCACTCCCCAACGAGCCAATTGCAATATATCTTCATCTTTGAGCGACCAGCTTACCCTCTCTTTGGCATCAACCGTAACCGACATCGTCCCAACAGTCGACGTGGGACGTGCGACGAGCGATGAGCGACGTTCAGCGTAGACGATTTTCTTGTTTTTAATACCCAAGCGATGCTCGATTATTGCCGGGAAGCCTTTTTCCAAAAGCGGTTTGTGGATTAGGAATTGATCGGGATTGACCGAACCTTTGACCACACTTTCCCCCAAACCCCAAGATGAGTTAATAAGAACCACGTCACGAAAGCCGGATTCGGTATGTAAGGTAAACATTACACCCGCGGATCCAACATCGGAGCGAATCATTTGCTGAACGCCGGCCGAGAGAGCGACTTTAAGATGATCGAATTTATTATTGACTCGGTAAACAATCGCACGATCCGTAAAAAGAGACGCAAAGCAAGCGCGAACTTTATCTAAAAGTTCTTCGTTACCTTGTACGTGCAAATATGATTCTTGTTGGCCTGCAAAGGATGCGGTTGGTAAATCCTCTGCGGTGGCGCTGGAACGGACTGCAACGTCCGCCATTTCGTTCCACGTCGCTCGTCGCTCGTTGCTCGTCAGACGTTTATTTAAGGATTTGTACTCTTTAAGAATTGCCAATCGCACATCTGACGGCATTTGGCCGGCCAAAAAAGCTTCGCGGATTATTTTGCCACGATTGGCCAAGTCAGCAGAGTTATTGATATCAATGCCGCGCAAAGTTTTGCGAATGAGAGGGCGCAGCTTGTTATGATCGACAAAAGCCCAATACGCTTGCACGGTAACGGCAAAACCATCGGGAACGGGTATATGACGGCGTTTTAAGTTGCGGAACATTTCGCCAAGAGCGGCATTCTTACCACCGACTTTTTTTAAATCGCGGAGGCTTAATTTGCTAAACGACAAAACGAAAATATTTTGTTTTTTTGACATACTTAGAAGCATTGTACATCGTACAGCGTACTTCGTACAATAAAAAAGTTTAAAAAACTCCGCATGGCAGAGTTTTTTTTATTTTCTTTAAAAAGCAATTTATGCAACACCACCTACCCGACGGATTTCGACAAAGTTGATGTGGCCCGAAACGCCAACCGGTTCCCCGGCTACGACTATGATGTTGTCTGATTTTTTGACCAGTTTATTTTGCAACAAATAGGCTGTCGCACGTTCTATTAGCTCTTCGATAGAGGCGCAGGTTGGCAGCATAAAAGGAATAACCCCCCAAGAAGCTCCAAGCTGACGATAAACACGCTCTTTGTTTGTTGATACGAAAATTGGAAGTTCCGGCCGATAACGGCTAACGATACGGCCGGCGGATCCGGAAAGAGACGCGACCAAAATAATTTTTGCATCGGTACTGCGAGCCAGTATTGTACCAACCGAAGACATGGCATCTTCTTCGGTTTCATACACCCTTATGATTGGCGCGGGTACATCATCGAATTTTGATGCTTCGGTTCGAGATGCTATGCGTGCCATGGTTGCTACTGTTTCTACAGGGTACTTACCGGAAGCGGTTTCTCCGGAGAGCATAATCGCATCCGTATGATCTATAACTGCATTTGCAACATCGCTGACTTCCGCTCTGGTGGGCCTGGGGTTTCTTATCATGGAATCAAGCATTTGGGTTGCAACTATTACCGGTTTGGCGGCCGCGCGAGATTTATCGATTAACATTTTTTGTACCAATGGCACATCTTCGGCCGGTGTTTCTATGCCCAAATCACCGCGAGCGACCATAATACCATCCGCAGCTTCTATTATATCGTCGATACATTCCACAGCTTCGCGTTTTTCGATTTTGGCAATGATACGGATATCCGAGCTTGGTTTTTTCTTTAATTGTTTTTCGTACTTTTTAATGAGGTAGCGCAAATCGATAATATCTTTAGCGGAACGAACAAAAGATAAAGCGATAAAATCCACATCGTTTTTGACGCCAAAATAAGCATCTTTTTTATCTTTATCGGATAGTGAAGATGCGCTGACATTGGTTTCCGGAAGATTGATTCCTTTGTGAGGTAAAAGTAGGCCACCTGTGATTACAACGCAGTGCACATCGCGGCCGGAAACTTTAGCGACTTTCATATCCATCAAACCATCATCCAAAAGAATTTTTTGGCCTGCTTTGGCATCTTTATGCAAATTTGCGTAAGTAACAGGTATCTTTCCTTTTGCCGGTTTGGCAGATGTTGATAGGATGATATCATGCCCGGATTTAAGCTCTATACCGTTTTTACTTATATCGCCAACGCGGATTTTGGGACCTTGCAGATCTTGCATGATACCGATGGGGAGCTTGCGCACGCTGGCCTCGGCATGTATCCGATTCATCATTTTTTTGTGTTCGGCATATGTACCATGCGAAAAATTGAGGCGAGCAATGTTCATTCCGGCATCCATCAAATCACCTAAAACCTGAGAGGATGAAGAAGCCGGGCCAATAGTACAGACAATTTTGGTGCGTTTTGGGATTTTGGGCATAATGCACACATTTTACCTTCGATGCTTAAACGGAGCAAACTACTGCAACTAAATAATTAATAAATTACAAATAATAAATATTAAAGCGAGTGGTTCTCGTTAAATTACAAATAAAAAATAACAAATAATAAAGCAAGTTGAGGGATTTTCTGAAAAAAATTTTGTTAATATATAAAAATAACGAACACCAGTCTTTATTATTTATTCTTTATTATTTGTTATTTAAGTTTGTTTATTTCTTTCGCTTATTTTTTGAGCGGAGTTCATCGAGTGCTTTTTGGAATGTTTGTACATCTTCGAAGGCACGGTAAACAGAGGCATAACGAATGTAGGCGACTTTATCGAAGTTGCGCAGGTGAGTCATGATTATCTCGCCAAGATTGGATGATGTGATTTCCGCGGAGCCTTTTTTGGCTATGTCGCTCTCGATGTAATGTACCAACCCGCGAAAGCCATCTTCCGTATAAGATCTTTTTTCCAAAGCTTTACGAACACCGGAAGTCAGCTTATCGCGATTGTAGACCTCGCGCCGGCCATCGCGTTTAATTATTGTGGTATCTAAAAGCGCGATTTCCTCGACAGTCGAAAAACGATGCTCGCAAGAATCGCAAGCACGGCGGCGGCGTATACTCATGCCATCGCTCGATAAACGAGAATCTACAACTTTCGTGTCTTCGTTATTACAAACCGGACAATGCATAACTTAAGAAAATAACCAATAATCAAATTCCAATATCCAATAAATTACCAATTAACAATAACCAAAAATTGGTTATAAAGCAATACTTAAATATTCACCATAATACCTATTTCATGTTTGATTATCTCATGAACTTTGGTGATTTATTGATTATTGTTTTGTTGGTTATTGGTTATTTCGATAGTTACATCATCTTTTTACGAAACCAGGCGGGGATATCTGCAACTTCTTCCTCTTCTGATTTTTCTTTTTCTGCAGCCACACGCTGCGGTACAGCGGGCTTTGGAGGTTCTTTGGCTACAGGAGCGTAGCTGGGAGGTTGAATGTGGGGTTGGTTGCTTGATGGCTTTGAATCTTTAAGTTGTTCTTCGTATGCTTTTTCTTTGTGTGCTTCAACATCTTTTAGAGTGGTTTCCAAAGATGGCCTGGAGAATTGCTGAACCGGTTGTGGTTGAGGAATTGGTTTTTGAAAATTTAACTTTTCGTTTACTTGTTCGGGTATATAATTACCACCGGCAATTACAGAGCGTTGTGTGGATGGGCGGTCATCAAATCCGGTTGCGATGACCGTAACTTTAACTTCGTCTTTAAGTGATTCATCCAAGATCGCGCCAAAAATAATTCGCGCCTGAGTATCTGTAGATTCGGTGATGACTTTGGCAGCTTCAGTAACCTCGTACATACCAAGATTGGTACCTCCTGTTACGGTGAAGAGTATGCCTTTAGCACCTTCAATGGAAACTTCGAGCAAGGGTGAGGCGATAGCCGCCTTGGCAGCATCTGCTGCACGATTCTCGCCGCTGCCTTTACCGATACCCATAAGCGCGGAGCCGCGATTTTCCATGATGGCTCGAGCATCTGCAAAGTCGACATTGATTAAACCGGGAACAGAGATGATATCGGATATACCCTGCACGCCCTGGCGCAAGACATCGTCTACGATTTCGAATGCATCCATGATAGATGTTTTACGATCTATTATTTGAAGAATGCGGTCGTTGGGAATGGTGATGATTGTGTCGACATGTTCATTGAGTTTTTGGTGAGCTTCGTCTGCAATAGCTTTGCGTTGGTAGCCCTCGAACTGGAACGGGCGCGTAACAACAGCTACGGTTAGGATACCCAACTCGCGAGCGATCTCGGCAACCTTTGGCGCCGCACCCGAGCCTGTTCCGCCACCCATACCGCTTGTTATAAAAACCATATCCGCACCTTTTAAAGCTTCGCGGATTTCATCGGCACTTTCCTCGGCGGCTTTGGCACCTACATCGGGATTCATGCCCGCGCCAAGACCTCTGGAAACAGTTTTACCAAGTTGGATTTTCTTACCCGCCATGGATGCGTGCAAAGCCTGAACATCGGTGTTCATGACAATAAATTCCACGCCGCGTATTTTGGCTTGGATCATTCGGTTGACGGCTGATCCTCCGGATCCACCTACGCCGATAACTTTTATTTTGGCAGAAGTTTCGATGTCTGGCTTAATTTCTGGCATATAATGAGTAACAATTGTGAACAAAGTAATGTCTATTGAGCTAAAAAATTGCTCTTTTAGTTCTATGAGCTTACCCAGATACAACTCATGCGTCAAGCGTTTTTAATTAAATCATTTTGTAAGTTATCCACATGCCACAATAATAACCAATAACCAAATTCCAATAACCAATCAGCATCGTTAAATAAAAAAATAATCAAACTATTTTCACGATTTGATTATTTATTGATGATTGGTTATTTCCAGTTTATGGCATGAAGCTCTTGAAAATTCTTTTGAGGGGTTCTGAAGCCTTGCTAAATAAAGAACCGATTTTTCCGCCGCCACTTAAGCCCGAAGTAATATTATCTTGGCGCTCGGCCTCGTATCCCCATTCAACCAAACCAACAGCCGTGGCAAAAGCCGGGTCTTGGATTAGCTCGGGCACCGAGCTTTCGAGAGATGATGCGCCAACACTTGCGGGTAGGTGGAACACTTGGCGGGCCACCTCTGTTATTCCCGGCAGTTTTGCACCACCGCCTGTTAGAATGATCCCCGCAGGCAACATACCGGATCTTTCGATGCGTTTTAATTCTTCTTCCACTTTTTCAAAAATTTCTTCGACGCGAGCTTCGATAACCTCTGCTACAAATTTAAGTTGTATTTGTTCGCTTGTTTCGGCGCCGTAATCTTTTAAGTCTACCATGTCTTCTTTATCCAGTGATTCAGACTTGGCATTTCCGCGTGCGCGCTTTAAACGCTCGGCGACTTCGAATGAGGTGCGCAAAGTGTAAACCAAATCAGCGGTTATGTGGTCGGCACCTATTAATAAAGTATTAGCATGGACCAATTCATTGTCTTCGAAGATTGCTATGCCTGTAGTTGTTGCTCCCAAATTAATCACACAAACCCCCTGCTCTTTTGCGCGCTTGCTCATAACAGCTTCGGCCGCGGCGATCGGTGAATACACAAGCTCTACAATATCAACTTTTGTGCGGAATACAGCTTTGGTGATATTGCGAAGATGGTTTGATAGACCTTGAATAATTTTAACTTCAGCTTCAAGGCGAATACCTTGCATACCGGCCGGATCTTTTATGTCCGCTTGGCTGTCTACGCTGAATTTTTTAGGTAAAACATGAATTATCTCGTAATTTGGGGTTTGAGCATAAGCGCGGGCAGCATCGATAGCGCGAGCAACATCTTCACGGCGAATTGTTTGATCGTTGCGAGAAACACCTATTACTCCTTTAGCGTCTTCGACGCTTACCTGAGTTCCGCCAATGCTAACATAAACCTCTTCTATAGGTATACCAATAACACGCTCCGCTTGATCGAGGCATGCCGAAATAGAGCTCACCGCGTCTTCGAATGAGCTTATACTTGCTTTTGAGATACCTTCGGATTTGGTTTCTGCGGCTCCTATGCAGGTTAATGGCGCGATTTCGCCCTTTCCCGGCATAAGCTGTGCAGCGACAATGCGAATTGCCGATGAACCAAGATCCAATCCTACTATTAATTGCCCTTTCATAGAGACCCAAGCAGATAAATATGCGGCCAAAATATAATTATAGCCAAAATAACAGCTGTTATGGCCATTACAAGCACTGCGGCCGCGGACAAATCCTTAACAATACGTGCATACTCGTGCACTCGAGGCTTAACGATATCCACAAACCTTTCAATAATGCTGTTTAACAATTCTAACACAAGCACGCCCCCAATGCATAGTATGAGGAGTGCACGCTCCCATCTTTCCAAAGGTAGGGCGATTAAAAGGATAGCAACCACAAGCGCGGCGATTAACTGGTAACGAAAACTTTGCTCTTCTTTGAAGGCTATCAAAAGACCTTGCCAAGCATGATTAAAACTTTTTGTAAGTGCTTTTAGAGACTTCATAGATTTAGTAATATTTTTTCTTGCTTGGCAAACATTTGTTCGGCCTCATCATCTTTAGCGTGATCTAAACCGGATAAATGAAGAATGCCGTGGATGAGCAAGCGTTTTAACTGCTCATCCGGTTTTACTACACTGCCTTTTATATCGGATTTTACAAAAGAAGGGCAAATAATTATATCTCCTTCTATGTTTTGATTGGGTTTTTTGGATTTATGGTAAGCAAATGACAAAACATCTGTTGGTTTATTTTTTTTACGATATAATTTGTTATAAGAACTCATTTTTACCGGACCAACAAACGCAATACCAATGCTTAGAGCCGAAGATTTTGAAAGTCGCAATGTTTTTACTACAATATTTTTTATTTTTTGTTCAGAAAAAATAGATGGAATCTTCCCATGGATGTTTATTTCGGGCTGTTTACTTAATTGTTTCATTGATCTGTTGAGGTTGCTTCTTGACCGCCGGAATTACCGGGCTCGGGAAATACACTGGAATTATCTAAAGATGAAGTTGCGGCGTCTGTCACGGATACCGGCTGTGTTATCTCGCCTTGTTTGGTTGCGGCCGGCTCAAATGGAAGCTGACCGGTGCCCGCCGGGACAATCTCTTGTGTTAACCCGGTAAGCTCCAGAGAATTCAACATCATGGAATAAGCGGTTCTAAAATTTATAAACGGCTGGCTATTCATCTCATATGAGAAAGTAAAGATCTTTCCATTCCAGGGTATGTATGTGGTTAACAAATCGACTCCAATTATGCCTTCATAACCTCCTTTTGAGCGGAAGAATAGTATTTGCGACCTGTCAACATCGGAGTTTTTGGCCATGTACCAATCTATAACATCTTGATTCTGAGGGTTATCTTCCACTTTTACAACGAAGGTTTCACCATGAGTTGATTTGATGGTTGCGTCTGTGCCATCGGGTTTATCCATCGTAGCAGACCAATCTTTGGGTATTAAAAGACTCCACCCTACATCGGCAGATACTGTTTTCATTAGACCGCTCTCCATTAGCTTTGCCGGAGCTCGGCCACTGGGATTATAGAGGTTAAAGACTTCGTTGCCATCCAAAAAGCCATCTCCATCAGAATCGGGCGAGCGCGGATCGGCGCCAAAAAGAGATTCTTCGAGGTCACTTATGCCATCTGAATCGGTATCCAAACCAGCAGGAGGCAACGGTTCTACCGCTACGGGAGCAGGTGGAAGAGCCGGTGTAACAGCACTTGCCTCGTTACTACCCCCGGATTCACCTTGATCGTTACGGGCAATGATTCTGTAATAATAGGTGGAACTGGCTTGTACAGAGTTATCTTGAAAAGTAGTGCTGTTTGGCGGTAGATCGGTTACACGTGAATAAATAGTCTGAGCTTCGGGCCTGCGTTCGATGCGAAACGCAGCTTCGTTATCGGAAGTATCTTCCCATGTTAATGTAACACTGCGCGGATTTGTGGATGTAGCAGTGAGATTTGTTGGTGAGCTTGGCGGAGGTGGGGGTGGTTCGGGTTCGGGGATTGGCTCGGGTTCTGCTTGAACTATGGGCTCCGCCGCCGGAGGTGCGCCAAAAAGTGAATCACGATAAGTATAGACAAAATATCCACCTGCGCCAAAAATAACAATCAAAAGAACACCAATAATAATCGGCACAAGGCTCGAGCTTCGTTTTGGGGGTCCACCATCGCTGGGTGTTGACTCCTTTTTTTGAGTTTGAAGCTTGGTTTTTAAAGCGGCACCGTAAAACTGTTCGGGTATTACATGAATCTGACCCGTGCTTGGCTTAGGAGCCGAAGCTTCTGCGGGTGCTGCTTGCGGGTTTTTTTGTTGTGGCTCTTGTTCCGGCATATATAATATTAGTTTTTTGCCATGGTCGCGCTTTTAAGCATATACTCGAACAGCATTCCAAAATCCAATGTGTTCGCACCATTTGTTGAATATCTTAAGGTATAAACCGTATTCTCGACTAAAAGCCATGCAGTTAATCTGTCTTTAGAGTATACCACATCGGCTCCGTTCATATTGTCACCGGTTGTATAATCCTCGATACCGGTTCCTGAGTTTTGATTAATTAACCATGTAAGCAAACCCGAAGCGCCGGTAAAAGTTCCCATTTCTACATTTATACTTGCTGGCGTGCCGGTATAGAGAATAGTGGCACCGGATGGGCCGGGGTTACGCTTCCAAGTACTTGGCATTGCAAAAATTACCGTGCCGATCTTTTCCGTTTTCATGTTATTTGATACAGCCAGTGCACTTTTGGCAACAGCCGGGTCATATCCGCTTTGCACCTCACTGCCATCCGCATATCCATCTCCGTCGGAGTCGGTGACGTTTGGATCTGCCCCCAGCAATAACTCTTCGGAATTTGTTAAACCATCTCCGTCGGAATCCGTGCCCATAACCAATTCTATTTTTTCATCTTCCATCATGGCCAGATCTTCGTTAAATTCGATGTCCTCATTCATTAAACCACTTTCTTGATCCTCGGTCAGATCATCCGTACCGCTTGCAGTCATCATCTCTTCGAACATCATCATATCCGTACCTGATGCTTGTTGCATGGCCAATTGCTCTTGCTCGGCTTGAGCCTTTAAAAGTGCCATAGATGCTTGCGATGCAGCTAAACGATCTTCATCGGGCTCAGGTATTGGCGAGGTGATAGGCGCGCCGTCAGACGGCTCCGAAGTTGATGGAATTGTGGTTGGAGCTACAACTTTACCCTTATCGGTTACAAGTGAACCATCAGCTTCAACGAAATAATTTTGATAGATATAATAGCCACCCACTCCAGCTCCAATTACAACTAAGGGAATGATTATGCCAAGGACTATTTTCCAAGGAAAACCGCTTTTGGGTGCCATTGGTTCCATACTTGGTGATGGTGCGGATGTTGCCGGGGTTTTTTCTTGAATATCGGCAAAAATATCCTCGGGTTCTTTTGTGCCTGAATTATTAATACCACCATCCATTTTTTGCGGGGGCTGAGATGAACTCTCCGGAGCTATGGGTGGAGGGCTTTGCGGTGGTTCTACAGGGAGGTTTGATGGGGCATCGAACATAGGGTTGATTTAATTAAGGAATGAAAGGATGTAAGAATGAAGGAATGAAGAATTTATTTAATTAGATTTGGTGGAAGCTGCGTGGGAATTAGCTCTGTTGGAACTTCGTCTGTTTCTGGTTGATTATTGACTATTTCGCCAGGATCTAATTTTGTTGGAGGATCGTATAGCACTTTTTCTTGTTTAGCCTGGCTCTGAAAAGGATTAAATGATGACAGGTTTGAGTTATCCCTACGCAAATACCATACAACACCGGCAATAGCCAACATAGCGATACCTGCAAAAAATATTATGTAATAAATATATTTCATATTACCAGTTTATTTGAGCATAACGTTTAATCCAATCCGTATAGTTACCAGGGCTTGTTAGGTAGGTGGCACTAATCGTATTCCCTGAATAAATATTCCATAGTTGACTGCAAGCATTTTGATATATTGTTTGGTTGGAAAATGGTGTTTGATTTGCATCTTGCGCTACATTATTCAGAATTCCCCAGACCTTGCCACCAGGACTTGTAAAATCAGCTGCACAGATGTTTTTCCAAGGGTTGGTCGCTTGATATGTACAAGCTGCACCAAAGTTATTCCAACATGCCATTCCTGAAGGGCGGTTAGCACTAGAATGAAGTCTATAATCATCGGCTGTTGCCGGTTGTTTTAGATTATTTGTAATATTCATGATAAGCGAACTTGTCTCAAAACCAAGATCATATACATCCTGCCATTTGTTATTTATGGTTACAGTTCCCAAAGGAGAGATGCTTGCAATGTGCCAGAAAGGTCTTTGGAAATCCGATCTTGTAGATACGCCTGCCGCGGATTGAACGTTATACATGCCTTTGTCGGTGGTTATGTAAACTTTTGTTTTTGTCTTAGCCCAATATTCGCGCCAGGATAGAATTTTGTCGGGGTATTCTTGAAGCGAACTGTATATCGTGGGTTTTGTACCTGCTACCCAAGCATCTAACACAGAGTCTTGTTGAATTGGCGCTGTGTAGAAATTTTCTCCTTTAATTGGCTCATAATCAGGACCGGAAAAGTAGAGCTCGATAGGTTTATCCAAATCCTGCAACGGCTTGGTAAGATCTACAGGATCCGCATAGCGGAAGAAGCCGGTTACCTGAGCATTATTAACCTCTAGGTGGCAACGAGCGAGATCCATAGGCTGAACCAACGGAACCTGTGAACAGTTTCCGGTAGGATTACACGCCGCTTGGCAATTTGACTGAACATTAACTTTTAACCATTCGTTTAATATCCTCCAAGCACCTTCCCCATTTACACACGCATCAATACATGCATTAACTCCAATTAAAGGACAGTTATCAACTTTCGAACGATCCCACTTAAGAGTTGGGCAAATTAACCCAGTATAAGGAGGCGTACCTAAGTTTGCAAAATTACCTTGGTTCATCCAGTTATAATCACGTGCACAAGTCATGGTTTGACCTGCTGATTCAGGGTGCACATCTGCAGTACCCCTATTTTCGTAACTACATAGATCGTAGACATACGGCCATAATGTATTTCCGGGTGATGGCGTATAATAATTGTTTAAACCGGATGATTTCCACGGGAATAACCTTGCCTGATTTTCGGGCCAGATAATGTGCGGTGCCCATTTTTTATCCCATGGGAACCAAAGATTTATAATTCGGTCCTGACAGCCCGGTGTGTTGGGATTGTCTTTACATTCTTGTAAACGTATCCAGCCTTCGCTATCGATTAGAGTTGGTCGTCCGTAGCTAATATACCCCTCTCCTTTAGCAGGCCGTGGGTAGATAAAGATCATGCCCAACATTTCTTGCCAGGGATAACTTTCTACCGAGAATTCTTCGGTGGTAAAAGACCAGTATCCGCCATTTTTACCTTCATCGACAGTCATATTGAACTCATGTGAAATGTCAGGTAAGCAACCATCAACTGGCCTTGCGCTAGATAATTCGGTACAAATGTTATTATCAAATTTATCGATTGTAAGTTTGTACTGATCGCATTCGCCACGCGAGCTGAGATTTTTAAATTCAAACCTACCGTTCTCATCAGTCATCTTTTGATCTACCACTACACCACGATATTGCAAAGAGACGCGGGCGGTTGGAACAGGTTGAAGCCAAACGCGATCCATGATGTAACCATGTATTTCACCATTACCCACTTCGTCGGAACAGCGCCCACAGCCGGATGGTTTACAGTCCGCTGAGCAGACGGGTTTGTTATTTGAGTTATAAACAGTTTTAAAACCCCAAATTGAACCAATTTGATTAACACACTGATAAAAAGCGTCTTTGGATGGCCATTCGTTTTGAGGCTTCCAGTACAAACTCGAACCTCCATTATCACCTAAAATCCCACAATCCCATAAAATCTTGTTAAGTAGAATATTTTTTTCAAAATCATCAACCAATTTGAAGAATCCATCAACACCCACTTCATTTACGTTTTGAGGTTCTTCATACCAGAAATTAACTCCAGTATCAACAAAGCTGGTAGGTATATAACCACTTAAACCCGTCCAATCCGCCTTGGTCCAATCGACCTCTATCGCCCTGTTAAGCTGACTATTTAACGAGAAATCGTAGCCGAGCTGTTTACACGTCAAATCTGTTTCAACCGCACCATCTGCCATCACTTGGCAAGGTGGATTATCACAAACATTGCCTATATATGATTTAATTGCTGTAGCATTTGAGTCTGTTGCCGTAATATCTTTTCCTAGAAGGTGATCTACCTCATTATAGTCAATAACATCTACGGATATATTCCCATCACACTGCTCGCCCGGATCTTTGATATCGTTACCGCAATAACCGCCGGCTTTGGCAACATTTTTACATTGTAAAGAGCAATCATTACAGGTTGAGCCATATTCCGGTTTGCAGGTAGCGACACCATTATTAACTCCGTTATCGCACTCTTCAACATTGGTAAAAGTATGATCATCGCCACAGACATTTAACTTGCAGGTTGGCAAGCAGGCTAAGTTATTTGCATTATCAAGACCGTCATCGCATTCTTCGCCCGGATCCAAAACTCCGTCGCCACAGAAATGCGCTACTTTACACGCACTCCAGGTATTTTCCCATTTACATTGATTTGCCGTGCCAGGATCTTGGCAATTGCGTACGTGCTCGGTTCCGTAATTACGACAAATACCTAAGGAATTTGCAGTCGAGCATTGCGCATCACTCAGACAATGAAGCCCACCTGATAAAGATATGCATTCACGACCGCCGGTGCAGCCTGCGTTTGTTTGACAAGTTTGATAAGTGGAGGCGATGTTGGGATTACTTGGAAATAGATTTCCTATTTCCAAAGAGTCAATTTCAGATGCCGTTAAACAAACTCTTGCGTCGGTTGCGCAAGCTGTTCTTGTTATATTTTCACAAGATACATAGTGTGATGCGATTTTTCCGATCATCGTACTATTCGGTCCACATGTATAATAATTGCTTGTATTTGGAATTACTCCGCAATCTTCATCAGTTGAGCATGGGGTTTCTTTTTTGGGTCCATCAGAACAAATTGCCGAAATCGTACGTGTAACCTCACCATCGCATTGCTCGGGGCCGTTGGTTTTACCGTCGCCACAGTATGGAGCTTTGCCGGTACAGCCTAGTCCGCAGGTTTGAGATAAAGGAATTTTGGTCGCATAACAAGCTGCAGTGTTGGCGCAGTATGCCCCATTGCCAAGAGCGGGATCCGATCCATTATCGCAAGCTTCGTTAGGGCTTAACTGACCATCTCCGCAGTATTTATCGTACCCGGTACAACTGGTGTTGCAATGGCCGTAAGAGCCATTTAAAACGCCATCGTCGCATGTTTCTTGGATATCACAAGTTACTCCGCCGGCACAATCCGCATCCGAAGAACAAGCGTCTCCTTGGGCATTGCCGCCACAGTAGCCATCCAAGCGACCATTACCGCATTGTTTTTTAGGCAAGCATTTGGTGAGGATTGGATCTTCCACAAAGCGCTGACAATCTTCACAAACTGTTAACATGTAGCCATCTTTCATGCCCGGAGCCGTGTAATCGCAAGTTTGAATTTTTGTTTCGCCCAGTTCGCAGAATTCTTGCGCGTCGCAGGTTGAACCCGGGCAATCGGCATCAACAGTACAGGTATTATATTGATTAGCACCTCCGGCGCAGACCAAGCCTTTAACTCCATCTCCGCAAATACCACTTTCACCCACAACATCATTGTTGCAAATATTCTTAAATTGATATCTGAATCCGGCCGGTTTGCAGGAATTAACCGGTGCTGTCTCTGTGCAGGCAGGGTCGGAGGGGTTAAGGCATGGTTTACAATCTGAATCTTTACTGCACCAACGATTGTTTGAGATTAAATTATCGGTTACACAATACTTTAGCTGAACTTCATAAGCCGGCGACCACCACTTTTCCGTGTACAAGGGTAATCCATTTTGATCTTTTACAAAATTTATTGGTGAGATCTCAAAATTAGCACTTAATTCGTATCTTCTACCTCCATCCAAGGCTCTGTATTTATAGAAACGTGATGGAGCGAATGGTTCATCGGCTCCGTACGGGTCGTAAGTTGATTGCGGTTGAGAACCATCCGCTGTCATGTAGGGGCATTTAAATTGCAATGATTCCGCGTTCCAACAAGTTTGAGTATCATAACCCTCTTGCGATTCGCAAAAATGACCTTCATTACAATCCGTATCCGTGGCACAAGGTACCGTGCTTTGCGCAGCCGGATTATCGCTTGGCTTGCAAAGCCCGCAAGTGATTAGGCGATTAACCGGGTCGACCGGCATGGTTATCCCAAGCTCTTTGCCCAAAGTTTCTTGCCAAGATGGCCAGCGGGAGTTGGAGCGGGATTTTTGAAATGTACCTTCAGAAATAACCGGGTATTTTTGATTTTGACTGTAATACTGTTCCATCGCTCTATCAATTTGTTTAAAATCGGCTAAGCGCTGGATATCGTGTTGAAGTTTGTATTTAAAGCTGGCGCATCTTAATTTATTATCCGGTGCGTTATCTATTTTTAAGCAATCCCAATCGGAGACGCATGTGACAGGCGCTCCGGTTGTGCTATCGAGATGGATTTCTCCGGAACTGACCCCGGTTTCACCGCCTTTAACACAGACATTACCATTGTCGAAATCAAAATTGATGTTGAAGGCATAGTTAGAAAGCAATTGATCGAATATTTGTTCGGTAACCACCGAAGCGCCAACATTGTGAGACATGACCAAAATATTTGGATATATGCTTTCTTTACGGCCGGTTGTATTGGGGAAACCAATATAAACAGTGCCTCCATCACGGACAGCAGGGTAACCGTCTATTTCAAATGTTTGCGGATTACCTGTAAATCCCTGACGTCTGTACCACTCCAATGGTGTGTCCATATAAGGATTGCGATAAACCCGAATACCAATACCATCAGATTTAAAGGCCGGAACATCAAAAGTTAGTAAATACTGTCTTAAAATTCCCGATGCGGCATCTGTTGCGGAAAGAGGAATTAAACTTGGCCTTAAGGTTGGGAGTACGCCGTTTTCGTGATCTCGGCAGTACATTGTTTGGAAGTTAAAGAATGGGCCGGTGGGATAGGTTGTGTATAGAGTGTCGTAAAGATCTTTAAGCCACAGCTCATTTGGATTTGTTACAATGGTTTGATCTGCATCGCGGAATGGCTCGAAACGATCAGTTGTACTGTCGCGGAGAGGCCAAGGATTATCGCAGATGAAAACCGTTATCGGCACAGAGGCACTAACTAAAGAACCTTTAGTATTACCATTACCCAAACTATCCTCGGTAATTTTTAGTGATGCGAAAACCCAAGCATAACCGCTTTTATCCGAAACTCTGATGCCGGATTGTGTTACTTCTTGAGTGTATGAAGTTTGGTCGTCGTTGGTTTGTGCTATTTCGGGATTGTTAACTACCCATGGTTGCCAAAGCCAATTGTAAAAACCGGGTATGGGGCTGATAGACTGCGCTTGGCCGTTTTGAACCGATTTGGCACTTGCTACAAAAAGATGTTCCTCGAAGGCTTTCTGGAAATAAAACTCGCTATAATCTTGAGCCGGATCCGGTGGGCCGAGATCTTCGATTTCTATAGTATTAACTCGGCATATATCGTTGCCGGTTTTAAACCACCAAGAATATTCCCAACTATTATTACTCGAGATCTCTCCACCTGCGTCGGCAAAACCCACAACACCGGAATTGGTGCGAATACCATCTTTGATTCCGTTATCCGAGCTCGAACCCAGATCGGGATCTGCGTTGAAACGGACTATGTAGTTAGTATTTGGATCGAGCGGGGCACTTAAGCGATAAACAAAAGCGGTTGTAGATGTACCCTTGGCCACAAGAGTACCGGGAACAGTTTGTGTGCAATAAACAGCCATAGCCGGTTCGCCGGTTACCCAGCTAACAAGAGATTGCCATTTGCTCGCCAACCAGCCCCAGAAGCCATCTTGTTTTGGCGCCATTGCCAATGGCTCGGTTCCATCCGGGCAGTCGTTGCCCTGGATTTCTTTTGCGATTGTAAAATTACCAACTACACTTTGAACGTTCATTGGGGTGGTAAAATTAGCCTCAATTAAAACGTTACGGCAAAAACCCTGGCCATTGTTATCATTTTGGGGGAATGGCGGTTTGGTAGAGTCAAAAGCGGGGCGCGGGGCGCAACAGCCGTTATTATCTAAACCATCTCCATCTTCACATTGTGATTCATCTGTTTTTCCGCAACCCACACCATAAATAGCATTACCTGTTATTTGATCATAAGAACAGCTAAGAGGTGTGCTTAAAACTTTTGTATCCGGGTCGGGAGTGCCGAGGCCGGGGTCAATAATAGCCAATTGTTTAGGATCGATTTTACCATCACCAATGCCCGCGGTAGCTCCGCTTACTATTACGCCGGTGGTTTGCATGATCGATTCGCAGAGTTCGCCGGTTTCCAAAATACCGTTTCCGCAAAAGCTGGGATTTTCATATTGCCAAGCAGACCCTTCGAGCAAGCATTTGGCACTGCAACCATCACCACCTATTTTGTTATCATCGCATTCCTCGCCGTCATCGATTACATTATTACCACAGCAATTTGGAAAGCTTGGATCGGCACAAGATGCTGAACCGAGTTTTATACACCTTGTGGTATCGCACCAAACCGGAATTTGAGCGCCCGGCGCAGGCGCATCGCAGTTTTCACCCGGTTCTATAACACCGTTACCACACACAGACGCTACCGACGGAGATGATCCGCGATGCAAACAATTATTGGTACAACCGCCAGTTCCGTTTTGATTACCCAAGTCGCAATCTTCACCTTCGGCAATATCTCCATTACCGCAAGTTGTACCCGGAACTGATGAAGCGCCTAAATTTTTACAGCCATCAGTACAGCCATTATATGTGCGGATTTCGCAGAGACCACCGGCATCATTACAATCATCAAATACTTGTTGCGTATTGCATAAAGTACCCTCCAAGCCCGATAACGTGGTGCTGGTTACATCAAAACACCTAACACCAGGGTCGCACATTTCACCATTTGTGTAATCTATTGTTCCGTTACCGCAGGTATTTTCGGGGACCGGTTTCCATAAACAAGTGCCCGGGTCACAAAGACCTCCGCCATCGCATTGCTCACCGGCACCAGAAGCGGATGGCAAAATAACGCAAGGTTGACCAGCTAAAGTTACACCGCCAACACAATATTTATCATCCGTAGTCTCAATTATTCCATTGCCGCAACGAGCTATTTGACCGAATACACCATCGGAACCGTTTGCCAAACAATTATTGGAACAGCCATGCGGAAGTTCCGCACCTGTATCTATAGGCTGAAGCACGAATGAGGCGACTTGTTGAGTATTATCGTCGAATTTCCACTCAAATGATTGAGTTGTTTTTAACATTTGGCCGTCGGCACGGCAATCATCGGCCGGGCTTAGAACCTTGGCTGTAAATAACTCTCTATCACCAACTCTTTCCTCGATTTTTTTAGATGGATAAACATTCACCGCATCCGGTTTACATATTTCATTATCCAGGCGAGTACGGAATTGCCATTCCTCTGATTGTGGCATTGGTGTGCCATTTTTACTTGTTATGGCATTGCCGGCGCCGCCATTTAACCAAACTTTGTAATATGTACCGCGAGCTAAATCCTGAATTGGTTCTATTTGGATGAAACTGAATGGCTTATTTTGATACTGAACCAAAGGAGAAGTTTCTTCCAAAGTTACTTTAACTGGAATTTCCAATAGACCCTCGGGGAAACAGTTCTCCGTGGCACAGCGATAGACTTTGACATTCTTGTAATAATCACCAGGCTTGATTGGATCGGGGATTTCTACGGAATTTTGACCGGCCGGAGGCGGGCTACTCCAAAGAGAGGTGTTCATTTGTGCCCAAATGTAAATGTTGGAACAAGCTGTGTCACAATTGGGGAATTTATCAACAACTCGAGGTGCGATGTATTGAATATAAAGATCGGCAAAGCCTGTGATTTTGGATTGGTCTTCTTCGGCTCTGACTTTTACCGGCGGGTTTGTAGCTTCCGCGTCGCCGGCAACAATAGTTTGTTTGCAGGCACTAGGGGTTAATGAGTTTTTAACCCAAGCTTTGGTAAGAGGGTCTACGCTCCAGTTAAAATCAAAACCATCACATTTCATGATATTGCAAACTGCATCTTTCGTTGCGGGTAAAGCCTCAAAATTTTGCTCTTCATTGCCTTCTACGTAGGCCTGCGGTGGATTCACATACACATCGCCGACTTGGCAGGGGCCGGTATCGGAGCGGGTGCGGAAGCGGTAACAATAACCAAGCCCGGGCTCGGGGCAGGATGTGTTTTCATCCATTGTTGTGCCGTATAAAAGATCTTCGGAGCGGATTTCTTTAGATACAAAAACGTAATAGGTTGTATCCGGGTCGAGTTGGTTGACGGGTTCAAAAGAGACATACGGACTACCGTTTAAAATCATGTCGGGCGCTGTAATTGCGACATCCTCGAGTTGGTCGCAGGGGTCGGCACCTGTGCCTATACATTTATTTAAAGAAAATAGAGTGCCTGGGCTTTGCGTGGGTGGCCAATTAATTGCTATGTCAAAAAGGACGCCGATGCGTGGAACGGGATTGATACAGACTTGATCTCCGCCGCTTTGGTTGACCCAAGGTGTTGGCGATGGGAGTTGTGTGCCCGAGCCGGATGTATCGCAGAACTCGACGACCCGGGGTGTTTTGGGAACGATACCTGTAGAGAACTGCCACGAATATAAAGCTGAAAAAGAAGCTGATTGGCAAACTCCGTTGGAACAAGTTCCATTGGGGCAACAAGTTTGGCCCGGGTCACAAATACCTGCGTTGTCACGACAATCGGCAACCGCAAATTGCATGGCATTGGAATCTTGGCCGGAGACGGTTGCAAAAATAGGACCGGTTATCGCTTGATTGGGGACGCTTACATCTATTTGGGTTGGTTGCCATGACTGAATATCGGCTATTTGACCGTTGCTGAATACGATTTGATTACCGGGTGAAGCCTGTCCTAAGTTTTCTCCATGAACTTCTACGTATGAACCGGCTGGGCCGGAGTTGGGATTTAGTGTGCAGATTCCGGGGCCGGCTACACCATCTGTATACGTAAAATCAACTTGATTGGATCCTTGGTTATCGGAGCGCTCAATGTAGACTGCAAACTGGGCGGGTTTTACAACATTCGTATCTACAGATGGAACTTTGATGACGATATTATTATTTTTCCACCAACCCTCGGAACAACCTTGGCTAAAGGCCGCGTCGCCTGTGTAGGTTTTATCGGCGGCTTTGTCGTAGAAGCGGACAACACCGGGGATATGGCCAAAGCGATCGCCAACAATGGTGATGAACTGACCGCGAGGCCCGTTAGCCGGGTCGAGATATGTGATTACGGGTGGAGCTTGCGGTGCTGATGTGCTTTTGATTGTAAACGGAACCTTGTTAGACTCTGCACCGCTCGAATGCTTGATCCAAACAGGGTAAAGACCGGCGTTTAAAACCGGTGCTAGAAAGTTTACCGATGAGTTGCTCCAATTTTGACTGGCGACATTGCCATTGCCAAAGTTGATTGTACCGGCGGTTGAACCAAAATTTGTGCCGTCTAATGAAACCTGAACTCCGGGCGCGCCATCTTTAGGAGTAGCTCCGCAAAGCCCGGGGATTTGATCGTTGTTAACTGTAAAGGTGAATTCGGGGCCCAAGGCATCGTCGGTTTGATCGGAAAGATTACTATTGCCGTTTAGCAAACGGATTGGGCCTGTGCCGGCTCCGCTTGGGACTTCGACCAGTGCATAGTGATTTGACCAAGTGACAGCACCGGCAGCAACACAAGCCTGCGGAGCAGAGGCTGTAACCTCGGGCGGACCCATGAATGTTACCGTACCTGTATCGCCAAAGTTATCACCCCAGATGGATACGTATGTACCCTCGGCACCGGCGAGAGGTTGAACATCTGTGATAATCGGTTGTTCCACGCAAACGTTGTTGATACAAAGCCCTGATGCGCACTGGCTGTTTGTTTGGCAAGCACTCGAGGAGCACGCGAGACAATCCGCGCCTCCGCAATCTATACCTGTTTCATCATTATTTTGAACCGTATCAAAGCAGTGCTCGGCCAAAACCACTACATCTACGGATTTTGAGCCGGTGTTGGAATCCAAATCCGTACCTCTTACGGTGATTGTGTAGGATTGTTTGAGAGTTTTTCCGACAGTATCCCAATAACCGGAGGCTTCAAATGATTGCGGTGACGGAGATGTTTGCGGGCCATCACTATTGAAGATTTGACCGCCTTCTTCCCACTCCATACCGGAGATGCCGATATCATCGGTTGCCTTGGCCACGACCTCTATGGCCGTATTGACCGGTACACTTTTACCATCGTAAAGATTTTGAATAAGAACTGTTGGAGATTGAGTATCTACCGTGTTGCCGGATGTGAAAGTAAAGGTACAGTCGGGGTAGAATCCGCCACAGCGTAATTGTTGATTGGCTGTGGAGCGCAGATCGGTTGTGACAGTAACTGTGTATTCCGTATCAAAAACAAAGCAAGTTTTTTGCGGAGCTCCGGGACAAGGATCTGAGGGCGTAAATAATACACGTTGGGGGTTGGTTGGATCTAAACTCCACGCACCGCTTGCCTGCGGTGAAATTGATAGTGCGTTAAAGGTAGCCTCATCAACATCTTTATTGAAAAGAATACGAACAATAAGATCCGCATTACCAACGGAACCCTCGGGGCTTTTGGCTACTACGCGAAATACGTCCCCGCCCCCTGTACCGAATCCACCACCTCCTGAACCGCCGGAACCTCCGCCTCCACTGCCTCCGGAGCCACCGGTTGCGGCATTAATTAGAGAATTGATGACAAAAGATGCGATTGCCCAAGAAAGGAGAACGATAATAACACCGATTATGCCGTTTCTAAGCCAAGCCTTGGCTTTTTCAACTTTGGCCGCGTCACCACCGGCAGTCATCCAGAGGAAACCGGCATAGAGGATGATTACCAGCAAAATGACTCCAAGCAGGCCCAGGAAGACGTTGATTAGACGCGCTGCGATGACGCGCGGATCGGTATCTGGAAGTGAAATGGTTTGCCCAACCGCATTTAGGCCGGTGTCGATTTGAGCTTGTACCGGAGATATAAAATTGCCACCAAATATGTAAAGGCTTGTGATAACCGCCAAAGCGGCAAAGAACGATCGCAGTTTCATGAAATTGATTACTTGAGTGCGTTTATAATTGCATCGATTGAAAAAGTGGTTATGGCCCAGGAAGAAAGGACGATGATTAAGCCAATGATTGCGTTGCCGATAGCTCGCTTGGCGTAATCTGTTTTTTCTTTATTGCCACCCGAAACCATGAACAGAAATCCCGCGTAAAGAATGAGAATTACGAATATGAGCGATAAGAATCCGATAACAACATTTATTAACTCGGCGACGATGATGCGCGGATCTTTTTCGGAGAGGTTAAGCCATTCAGAGAGTGCGTTTTGACCAATGTCGATAGGGCCGGCATGAACGGGCAACACGAAACACATTCCAGCTAAGAGGAAGAGTGACAATAAGCTTAGTATATGAGATTTTTTCATAGATGGTTATGGGGCGGGCTTCCAGGCCGGGGAAGTTTCGCAATTATTGTTCCATGGTGTTTCGTTGCAAAGATTTGGATTATTGGGGCCACCGCTGAATGGAATACCGTTTTTATCAAGATCAGAAGCCGCGGGATTGAAACAATTTTGGTAAATGTTCATTATACGATGCGTGATGACCGGTGCGTAAATGCTCATAGCTTCCCATGGATCTTGATTAAGAGCCGGGACATCGGATGGCAAAAATGGACGATGCTTTATTGATATTCGCGAGCTGACAGGTTCTTCTCCGGCTGTTATTGGATCTCCATTAGCGTTTAGTTGGTTGAGAGATGAATAGTAATACCAAGTATTTTCGCCAAGCGCGACTTCGGCGGGGCCGGCACGAGTGATGCTGACATTGCCGGAGTTAATTGTGTGACCAAGCAAAATGGAATCGAAAGTTACATCTGCCGGCAAATCCACCGCGATATTGCCCTCGAGGACACTTGGAGTGATAGCGGTTATTACCGGGGGGTCGAGGAAGATCTCATCGTTGGTTGCAAATGCAAAAATTTTATCATCATTACCACCGGGAGGTGGGCCCTCTGCGATACCGTTTCCGTTGCCATCTAATGAATTGCCGGCCATATCCACAACGCCGTCAAACCCAAAAGCACCAACCTCGGCGGCCAAGGGCGGGGTTGCACTTAAGGTTGCGGATTTAACAGTTACATCTGTTGCGCCATTAGCCGGCAAACAATACATGGTTATAAGACAAGAATTGGTTCCGCATTCATCGGTTGTGATAAATTCCACTGTGCGATATCCGTTGCTGATGCGGTATTCACCGGCCACCAATTGACTACCGTTACCTTGGTCGGAAGAGACGGTTATGTTTTGAAAATTACCGCTGGTTACATTTGGATCATAAAAACCGGATGCACTCATTGGCAAAATCGGTTCGCTAAAATTGATTTGAACCACAATATTACGCGCATAAGTACCGGCAGAGTACGGGATGTGCGAGATAACTTTTGGCGGTGTGTTATCGATTTCTGTAGAGACTTCGAAGCTCCAGGTGTAGCCGCTATCAAAACTACCCACAAAAAGCGCTGTACCGGAAGCGTTTTTAATGCCGTCAGCACCGCCCTCCAAAGCAACCTCGTACCATGTATTTGAATTGGAGTTACCCAAAGGTTCATTTGGTTTTATTATAACTGACCGGCCATCGGGGGAAAGACTTACCCTGGCTTGATCCGGTAATAAATTTTGCGACGCATTGTCTTGCGGGTGAATTTTGATGAGATCGCTATTCAGTTGATACGGCAAAGGTGAGGCGGCCGGATCCCAATTTGTGATGAATGATGCCGGATCGATAGGTTCTTTGAAGGTTATGGAAATCGCAGTATTGCGCGGTACTCCTTTTTGATCGCGCTCCGGAAAATGATATTCAATCACCCCTTCGCCCAAAGATCCCGAATTGCCCCACTGACCAAAACCCCCGGGACCCCCAAAGCCAAAACCGGATGGTTGGAAGAATCCTCCGCCTCCACCGGGCGCAAAAATACCAAGTACAAAATTAACAATAGCAAAAGACAGGAATATGATGATTAATCCTATAATTGCGTTTCTGATTCGAGTGGTGGCGTTTTGAACTTTGGTTGCATCACCACCGGCTGTCATGTACTCGAAGCCCGAGTAGAGCATTATGATAAGCAGAATGACACCCACAAAACCAAGAGCGATGTTGATGATGCGACCGATGATTGTTATTAGGTCCGGGGACTCTCCCACACCGGCTGAAGCGGCCACAGCGTTTATATTTTCTTGGCCGGACTCGAACTGCGCAAAAGAAGGCCAGGCCAGAGATAACCCGCTAAGTACAACAAACAAAATAATTACGGATGTGATGAGCCGTTTGTCAAATAAAAATTTTCGTATTCTTTTTGCAAGTTCCTCCATCTGCATGGTAGAAGAAAGCTAACGGAGATAATTTAAAATTACCGTAATCCCCATACAGGTATTATAGCACAGCCAACACTTATTTGCGATTTTTTATACAAGCAGTTTTTGCACAATCTCACGAACACGGTTTCCGTCTGCCATGCCGCCGGCTTTTTTCATTACGGCACCCATAACTTTGCCCATGTCGGCGGGCGTGGATGCGTTTAATTCTTGGATTGATTCTTTTGCCAGTTTTTCAATTTCCGTATCGGGCATTTGCTCGGGCATGAAGCGCTCGAGAAATTCATTTTCTTTTTCTTGTTTGGCTACCAAATCTTCACGATCACCGGCCTTGAAATCGGCAACGGCGTCTTTTCCCTGTTTAAGCATTGTTTTAATAACAGACAATACCTCTTCATCGGTAAGCTCGTGACCAAGATCGATTTCTTTATTCTTTAAAGCAGAGCTTAACATGCGAAGTATGGATGTTTGAAATTCATCCTTGGCTTTCATCGCAGTTATCAGCTCGTCTTTTATTTGACTCTTCAGAGACATAATTTTTTTACAATTACAAGTGCCAAACCGCAAATAAATAATTACTCGCTTGATATTTGACATTTTTAATTTAATAAACTTTTTTTCTAAAAAACAGCTTTTAAATTACGGATTTGCAATTACAAATTATGAACTCATAATTTGTAATTAGTAATTTCGTAATTATTGAATTTTATTTACGAGTGTCTTTTAACTGGCCTGTTTTTATAAGATACTCGTATTGCTCTTTTTTGTTCTCGCGACGTAAAGCGCTTTCACGTAATTTGTTCCTGTTTTTGGCAGGTTGGCGAAATCGGTTTTTACGAACTTCTAAAATTACACCGCTTTGTTGTTGACGGCGTTGGAATCTACGTAGTAGAGATTCGAATGTCTCGCCTTTTTTTCGTTTAACTTCGATCATGTTTTTAGCTCCTTTCTATGTAATATCAAATCTAGGCATCCTTGAATGGGATACGGGCAAATACTAGCTCAATACTTGGTTTGAGTCAAATTATCGCTTAAATTATTGATTTTTAGCTGATTGATTCGGCACTTTTCTGAATCATCTTCTTTTTTAGCTCTTGCGCCATTTTTTGAGCGTCAACAATTTCTTGTGTACCCGCATCCATATCGCGAATAATTACAGTTCCATCCAATACCTCTTTTTGCCCGATAATTATTGTCCATTTTGCTCCCATGCGATTAGCGTTATCCATTTGGGTTTTAATAGAGCTTTTAGAGAAAGACTCGGCCACTTTAAACCCGGATGTGCGAAGCTCCTCAAATAATGCCAAGGCGCGTTTACGGCCACTTTCTCCCAATTGAGCCACAAAAACATCGATTTCTTCTGCGGGCGGGGGGGTTGTTTCCCGGTTCTTTAAAAGGCTCACGACACGATCGATTCCGATACTGAAGCCTGCGGCCGGAGTTTCTTTACCTCCCAATATTTCTATTAAGCCGTCGTATCTGCCACCGCCTCCAAGTGCGTTTTGATGCTGGTTCTGGTCGTCGGTTGCTTCGTATAATTCAAAGACCGTGCGAGTGTAATAATCCAAACCGCGGACAAGGAATGGGTCGAGTTGATACGGAACACCAACCTCGTCCAAATATTCGAGCACGTGCATGAAGTGATTTTTTGAAGATTCATCGAGCCAATCAACAATTTGCGGAGCTTCCATTTTCATTTCCATGATTACCGGATCTTTGGAGTCAAGTAGACGTAGTGGATTTTTTAGCAAACGTTTTTTATCATCTTCTGACATGCGATTGCGTTTGGGTCGAAAATAGGCAACCAAAGCATTGCGATAGTTGAGACGGCTTTCGGGAGTGCCAATGGAATTTATATGTACAACCGTATCGAGGCCTAAACTTTGCATGTATTTCCATGCCAAGAGTGCCAGCTGTGCATCTACAACAGCATCGTCATCGCCCAACATTTCGCAGCCAAATTGCCAGAACTCGCGATAGCGGCCCGATTGCGGGCGCTCGTGGCGAAACATAGAGCCCCAGTACCAAAGTTTTACCGGTTGAGGCAAGTTTAACATGCCATGCTGTATGTAGGATCGACAAATAGCAGCGGTGTTCTCGGGGCGCATGGTTACTTTGTCGCCTCCGGATGTTTCGAAGCTGTACATTTCTTTTTCGACGATATCGGTTTGTTTGCCAACTCCGCGTACAAAAAGTGGGGTTTCCTCGAGGATTGGGGTTTCGATGCGATCGAAACGGTAAGAATCGCAGATATTTTGCGCGGCCTCGAATGCCTTACGCCAATAGTGTTGATCGGCGGGCAAGATGTCGCGCATACCGCGTACAGAGGATAGTGGTTGTGCGGTTTTTTTGGAGGTTGCTTCTCCTGGTTTTTTAGCGACGGGTTTTTTTGTGATGCTCATAATTTTTTTATAATTGATAATCCGGTGTTTTAAAAATCTTCCAACGATCGAGAGGCCAACCTCGAACCCAAACTTTTCCGACTATTACGTTTTCATCAATAGGGCCAAAGAAGCGCGAATCAAGGCTCGCGGCGCGGTTATCTCCCAAAACATAATACTCGTTTGCTTTTAAAGTGTCGCGCCTGGTTTGTGCCGTGTACTTATCGGAAAGATAAAACGATTCATCGAGCACCATTCCATTTGGATATTCGTCATTATAGATTTTAACCTGGCCATTGGCCACTTCCACCGTTTCTCCGGGCAAGCCGATTAAACGTTTAATGAAATAATTTTTTGGGTCGTTTGGATAATGAAATACCAAGATATCTCCACGTTCCGGTTCGGAAAAACGGTATGATATCTCATCGATGATCAGATATTCGTGATCAAAAAAGTTAGGCTCCATGGATGCGCCTTTTACATAAAAAGGCTGTATCAGGAAATAGCGCACCGGAATGATAATCGCCAAAGAAATAGCGACCACCTGAACCAGCTCCAGAAAAAAGTGGAGAGCCACTTTGGGCGTTTCTCCGGTTAGCTCGGTGCCCGGATCGGTTTTTTTACTAAAAATCCCCATATTTACTAATAAATTTATTAAGTTGTGACAGCATTTGATTGATCCATGTTACAGCATTCAAAGCTGTTTGTCCAGAGCGTAAAATAGCTAAATCTAGGTAATAATTGCGTTAGAAAGCAGGGCTTTTACTTTTGTCTTGAAACGCCAACCCAAGGTATATTGCCAAAGCCAGAGCATAAGCTCAAAGTAGATAATTGGTAAAATCGCGGTGAGCGACAGGATCCAACCGTTAGTGAGAAGATGACCTAAGGTTGTAAAAATAATGATTGACGTGAGAGCTGACACAACAAAACTCAAACCATGCACCCACCAAATCGGACCATAATAAAGTTTTAGCCAAGCTGTTTTTGAAGAGGTCGAGACTTTGCCATCCATGCTTAGTATTTGTTGGATTAATCGGGCTTTTTTTAGCCTGCGGAGCTCGGTACCGGCAAAAATTGAGCTGCCGGCCAAGGCAAAACACAAACCGGCAAGGGCGGGGTATCCAAAGTTAAGAATTGGTTGCACAAGCAGACCAGACAAAAACATAACTAATATTTCGGGCCATCTTGCCTTGATGTTATCCGCCAATTGCCATGAGGCCGCACCATGAGAATACGAGCGTTTCATTCTTAAACTTTCATGATAAAGTGACGGCAGTAAAATGGCGGCAAACTTTCCCATACCCACCAATAGAAATTCGAGAGCGTGAGCAACTGGTGCGAATAAAACGATACTTAGTATAAAAAGCAAATGTTTATCACAGCTCCTGCCTAAATGCTCGCTGCATAATTGATGCGCCACTTCGAGAGAGTGAATTTTTTGGATATCATGCTCCATGGCACGTATTAATGCCAAATTCTCTGAGTTTGCGTTGCTATTTGGGGATTGAATCAGTTTTATTTGAATACTTTTCGCGACATGGTCGTTAATTAATGACGCTTGTTGTTTAAGATCGATTCCTTGGCTACTCGCATCTTCAAAATCTGACTCACTCCAGCGCGGAACAGATTGTTTAGTAACCAAGTCCTCGAGCCAAGGATATAGCGCGCCATGATGCGTATTCGCTATGTGGTTAACGGCATCAAGAATGTGAACCGGAATTTCTTTTTGACGGCCAAACGCAATTCCATGACCATCTTTTAACAATGACTCGAGTGCCGTGAATCTTGAGGGATGTATGGCAATTGAATACTGTAGCTCAATGGGAATTTTTTTTAAGTTTTGAAGCTCTTCGGCACCGTTAATCACAAACCATTTCATTGATTTTTTTTCAACATTAAAATAGCGGTTTTTTCCACCCCTCATGCCATCGAAAATGGCCAATAAACTCATGGCATTTATTATATCACAAAAAACCCCTCCATTGGCCGGAGGGGGAGCATAACTTTTACTATCGTTGACCGGTTTTGCGATAATTAAGCATAGCCGGGAGCAGGGATGGTGAGATTGAACCATCAGATCTAAGGATTGTGTAAGTGTCTGTGATGTGCTCGTCGGGAAAATCGATACGGGCACTTGGACGGAGTAGATACTCGGGCGGTTCGTAGAGCGTGCCCACAAAACCCAATCGGCGTAAAACTCTGCAAAGCAGTTCGAAGCCGTAGTGGACATCATCTTTGCCATTATTTTTTGACACTAAACGAAATCCATCACCTATAACGGCAGTATCCTCGATTGTTTGGCGAACGGCTAAGGATACATGCTTTCGCAGCGAGTCGTAAGTTAGAGACTCGGGCGATTCCGCCAGAAGCACACATAGCAAATCTCTGTTTTTGGTACCTCCAAAATTAAACGTACTACCGGGCTTTTGCACCATCCGTACACGCTCTATTGTTTTTCGACGAAGCCTGAGTTCTTTTCTCAGCAAGAGCATGGCTTTTGTTTCGCAAACAGGGTTATGAAGGAACGCCGGAACAATGTAACAGGGGTGATCCATACGGATCTGATCAAATGGCTTCATGTTCAGGTCTGCATAATTCACCATCTACTGCGTGCCTCCAGTGCACTACAAATGAAATATCACACTTATCTTGGAACGTCAAGATGTTGTACTTGAAGGGTACATCGGTAACAAATTATGATTAAGATAATGAAAATTGATGGGCGGTTCGTAGTTCAGGGTT
>JARGGJ010000020.1 GCA_029210915.1 Patescibacteria group bacterium | reverse complement strand
GCCTAAACAATCAAACCCCCTTCCAAAAACTGTCCTCATTTTATGAAAAATGCGACAACGCTTGCTAAAAACACAATAATCGAGGGAGAGGGTCGACGCTTTGCGTCGGGGTGAGGGGTGTGGAAAACAAACTCCAAAGCTTTTCGTTTTATGCTATAATAAACATAATTATGAAAAAGCTTGTCATACTTTCGTTTAGCGTCTTGCTTTTAACGTTAAGCGTGTTTGTAGTTAATGCCGCAACAACCTTCCAAGGTCCACCGGCAGGTTGCACCAGCGCAGAAGATCCAAATTGCAATCTTGATGGAGTAATCTGGAACCGCTCCACTTCAGATCCGGCACAAAATGCCAGTTTTCATATCAGCGGTAACAGTCGCACTGATGGCAGTGCTAGGGTGGGCAATGGACTTCGGGTAGATAGCAATGGAGCAAGTATAATGGGCGATGTACTTGTAAGCGGTAAGACTAATGCTGGTAATGGTACAATCGAAATGTGGGCAAATGGTGATTTAAAAATGATAGATGGTAAAGCTTTAAGGATTGACCAAGATTATTCATCTTCAACTTTATATATCGCCAACTACGGTGCTGATGATCATCCAGTAAATGTAAATATCCAAGGGACAATTTCCGTAGCCAAAGATCAAATATCAACCTGGGGTGGCACTCCAAACGTATCCGCACCTCAATTTTGTTTAAACGGTAATTGCATTACTTCTTGGCCGACAACCGGTGGCGGTGGAACTGTAACCTCGGTTGGCTCCGGCAACGGTTTAACCGGTGGGCCAATAACATCCAGCGGTAGCTTAAATGTTGGTGCCGGTACAGGTATCAGCGTAGCTGCTGATACTGTCGGTTTGGATACAACGTATACTGATGGCAGATATGTAAATACTACAGGGGATACCATGTCTGGTGAGCTATCAATTACTAGAAATATTGCTGATGGAAACGCATTAACCGTAACAAACAATATAAACACAGGCTCTATACACTATGCCGCGAGATTTTATGGCCCTAACAGTAATGGTTATGGGGTTGTTGGTGAGGGAGGATCCACTGGTGTAAGTGGTTATGGTGCTACCGGTGTTTATGGTAGTGGAAGTACTTATGGTGTTAACGGTACTGCAAGTGCGGGTGCCGGTTTTGGTGGATATTTTAGAAATAACACCGGTACTATGCAAGCTTGGCTAGGAAGTGCATCCTATGCTTTACAAACATCAGGAGCAAGCTATTTGGGCGGTAATTTAAACATTAGCGGCACGACATATATAAATAGTGGACAAAGCCTCTGTTTTGGAACAACTGATTGCAGATCTTCCTGGCCCGCCGCTGGTGGAAGTGGGGATATTACAGGTGTAACAGCTGGAACCGGTCTTTCCGGTGGGGGTATGAGTGGAGATGTGACTTTAAATATAACCGGTGCTTACGCTTTGCCTCAAGGCTGTACAGGCGGATATGTTCCAAAATGGAATACAGCGACTACGGCATGGGTATGTAGTCCTGATATTAATACAGATAGCGGAGGTGATATTACCGGAGTAACTGCGGGTACCGGCCTTACAGGAGGTGGCGCGACTGGAAATGTCACGCTAGGACTTGCGCCGTGTCCAAACGCACAAGTGTATAAATCAAATGGTACTTCTATGACTTGTCAGGCTGATTCTACAGGTTCCACACCACCCGCCGGAGCCAACCAACAGATTCAGTTTAATAACTCTGGTAGCTTTGGTGCAGATGCGGATTTTACATGGGATAGTACAAACAACAGAATGGGTATCAGATCAACAACGCCGGTAAATAGTATAGATATTGGCTATGGTGGGGGTATTAGTACAAGGAATAATTTCAATTACGTTGCAAATACACTCGATAACGGGGGATTATTAGTACAAGGAATAACAAGCGGAGGTACGGTTTATGGTCAAGCTTATTTGGGAAGTGGTTCGACTGAAGCGGCCTATTTTTCTAGATCAAGAACTTATGACACTAATAATTTGATCCAAGTAGCAATAGCTCGTAAAATTGGATCAACTAGTCAATGGAACGGTATTTATACAAACGGGCCAGCTGATTCAAATTACACAGCTGCTTGGTTTTCTGATTACAACGGCACAAGAGACGTAAAACTTGTCACCGGTTCCTATAGTATTGAGGCGAAACAGCATGTTCTAATAAACGGCCAGCTTTATATAGATAATACTACTGATGCTAGTCTTACAAATGCTAGTGGTGCTTTAGTAATCGGACCTAAAACTGGAACTAACATGGTTTTTGACGGAAATGAAATTCAAGCAAGAAATAATGGAACGGCATCAACGATGTATTTGAATAATGATGGAGGGAGCATCCGCATGGGCGGTAGTGGTCACAATATAGATGTAATTGTTAATGGTTTTTATGCGCATACTTCCGATGCCCGTCTAAAGGAGAATGTTAATAAACTCAAATATGGCCTAGAAGATATAATGAAATTAAGGCCAATTACATTTGAGTGGAGGTCTGATGATACGGATAAGATTAATATTGGATTTATTGCACAGGATGTTCAGCGGATTTTACCTGAAGTAGTAAATAAAGATCCTGAAAGCCAAATGTTAAACCTATCAGATAATCAAATTCTCCCAGTCCTCGTCAACGCTGTTCAAGAACAGCAACTCCAAATCGAAATACTCGAAAAACGTATAGAAGCTCTGGAAACTAAATAACAAATCAACCAAAAACCGAAGCTTCCCAGCCTCGGTTTTTTAATCTCAACTAAGTTATTTATAAACTCTTTGCACTTTATAGTTTTTAGTTTATAGTACCTTTGTTATGCTAAAACTTTGGAATACTGAATCTCGCACACGCGAGGCTTTTGGTCCTATATCAAACGAAGAAGTCCGCATGTACTCTTGCGGGCCAACTGTTTATGGGCGAACTCACATCGGAAACCTCCGTGCCTATGTCATTTGGGACGTTTTAAAGCGTCTTCTTGTTGCCGACGGCTACACTGTTATTCACGCAATGAATATTACAGACGTTGGCCATTTAACAGATGATGGTGATGAAGGCGAGGATAAAATGCTAAAAGCTTCACGAGAGCAGGGGAGAACCGCTTGGGAAATTGCCAAAGAATTCGAAGAATTGTTTAAACAAGATGCAAAAAACCTCAACATCAATTTACCGGAATCTCCACTTCTGTGCCGTGCCACAGAGCACATCGAAGAGCAAATCAAACTTGTAAAAGATCTCGAAGAAAAAGGCTATGCGTATAAAACAAGCGACGGCGTTTATTTTGATACTTCTAAATTCCCCGAATATGGCAAACTCTCGGGCCAACCGCTCGAAGAAAAACTCGCCGGAGCCCGCGTAGAAGCATCATCAGAAAAAAAGAACCCCACAGACTTCGCCCTCTGGAAATTCAGTTACCCGGGTGGTGTAGACCAAGAAACATACTTGAGTTCGCCATCCGCTATCAGCCATCAGCTACCGGCTAAAAGAGAAATGGAATGGCAAAGCCCCTGGGGCCTCGGTTTCCCTGGATGGCACGTAGAATGTTCGGCGATGGCTAAAAAGTACCTCGGTCAACCATTCGACATCCATACCGGTGGAGTAGATCACATCGCCGTTCATCACGAAAACGAAATCGCTCAAAGCGTTTGCGCTTATGGCGTCCCACTAGCCAACTTTTGGGTACATAACGAATTTCTTACTGTAGATGGTCATAAAATGAGCAAATCCTTGGGGAATATCTACACTTTGGATGATTGCCAAGAACACGGTATCGAGCCTCTGGCGCTTCGGTATTTCTATCTTGGCGCCCACTACCGCCAAAAACTCAACTTCACCTGGGAATCCGCCGGAGCGGCTCAAAACGCACTTAATAAGCTCCGTGCAATCATCCGCGAATGGGATGCCCCCACAGAAATCAGCCTCGAGTACGACGATCGTTTCATGGCCGATATTTTGGATGATATCAATACAGCTTCCGCTCTGGGTGTGCTCTGGGAAATGGTAAATAATCCTAACTTAGAGCCCGGTGTAAAATCAGCCACGTTAAAAAAATGGGATTCAATTCTGGGCCTCGGCTTATCGGAATACATCTCAAAACCCCTCGAGATTCCCCAAAACGTAATTGCAATCGCCGACCGCCGATGGGAGGCTCGCGCAAACAAAGATTGGGACACAGCCGACCACCTCCGCCTCGAACTAGAAAACCTGGGCTGGCTCATGGAAGACGCGGATAACGCTTACAAACTTAAACCGAAAAAATGATCTAACGATCATTTTTTTTAAATAACAAATCACAAATAATAAATATCAAAGCGAGAGGAAAAATTTTTATATATTTAAAAAAACTTGTTCAGTTCGGGTTCTTTATTATTTATTATTCCTGACCCTCGTAGCTCGTAGAGCGTAGTGGGTTGTAATTTGTTATTTTTGCGCAGCAATCAGATCCATTTCTTATGCCTAAAGAACCCAATCATAAATACACAACCCGTAAGCATAATTCCGATTATAATCCAAAAACCTAAGGGATGATTCACGAATGGCATGTTTATGGCATTCATTCCAAAGATACCCGCGAGTAATGTTAAAGGAAAAACCACAAATGAAACAATCGTTAGTGTCTTAATAATCTCGTTTGTTCTAAAATCGGTTAGCGATTGATTTGTTTCGTGTAAAGCATCTATTGTTTCTCTTTTTAACAATAACCTGTTTTTTATATCACGCGTGTCATCTATTAGTTGCTGAAAATATACATCCAGTACTTTTTGCATTTTTACGTTTTCTTTAAGAAAAACAGCTAATCTCATCAAAATCTCATCATGTCCTTGCATGGCTTGCCTGAAACGGACAATGTTTGTTTTAACGCGTAAAAGATCCCCTATAAAGGCTCTGTCGTAGCTGTCAAAAAGATGATCCTCGATAGTTTCTATATCTGTTGAAAGGGATCTTAGATCAGGGTAAAGACTTTCTATGAGAGAATTTATGATTAAGTAGGTTAAATGTGGTACATCATCAACTATATGCTTGGTACTGGTTTTGGGAAATGTCTTTTTCTGGCTAAAAATTTTAAATAGATTTTGTAAATCCTTTACTCCGTACAAATCTATGGTAATAATCCTGTCTTTTTCAATAAAAAAATCGATTTCTGCAGTATGCGCTTCTCTTGTATTGTCATTAAAAATAGGAATCTGCAAAACTACAAAAACATAATCCGAGCGAATGGCTATTTTGGGGCTTTGCAATGGCGGGCCAACATCGGCCAAATCTATATCATGATAAAAAAATTCGTCCTTAAGGTAATCCAAGGTTTTTTTACTATTATCGCGAACCATTACCCACTCTAATTTTTTATTACCCGCGACTTCTATTTTTTTAAACGCCCCTCTTTGAGCCATGTCTAATATTATAGCACAACTAAGCCCAAGAATTAAATCTTCGGCGTTCCTCCTCCTTAATCTTTCGTCCTTTATCCTTTATCATTTTTCTCTTAAGCCTTTATCCAGATTGTGGTATAATAAACCCATCCACATATGCAACTGCAAACTGCTCAATCCGGGGGAGATGACGCCAAGCTTACAGGCTTAAACCCCGAGCTTCCGGTGGTACCACAACCAGAATCACCTCCGGTTAAAAAGCCGGAACTTTCGAGTTCCGAAGCAGATAGAGAGGCTATTGCCCAAGCAACTATCGAAAAAGTCACTACTGCTGAAGGTAATGTTTTTCCAACGTTGCGAAAATCACCCGAACCAATTCCAACGGAATTAAATACCGAAAAAGATCCTGTTCAGCGGATAAAAGAAGAAGTGGAAATGATAATGCAAGCTGATTTAGTTAATTTCGATAAAAAGGCTAATAAGTTAACAGGAATATTTACCGAGATTCCTCCTGATAGGCAAACCCTTTTCAAGGCGGAAGGCGAAAGATTGGCAAATGAAATTACCGAAATGATCCAGTCGGGAAAATTTGATCCTGGCGAGGCACAAGATGAGTTGGTGCGCTGGTTAAAAATCATTCCGGATGTAAATCAACCCTGGATAATGCAAATGGCAACAATTAAAAAAGACAAGATATTAGCCCTGGTAAATCAAATTCATCGAGACAGAAACATGCTTAATTAATCAATCATATAGCAGCTAGTAGCTAGCGGCTAGAAGCCTTAAAAAATGATTTTCAGTACTTTTTCGGCCTTTCAAATGGGCCTTACAACACAAACGGGAGGGGGCTTGGATTTTAGCTCTATTTTTTCTAGTGCTTACGTTGGTGGTGCATTTTGGCTGATAGTTTTTATCGTTTTGGTGTCTCTGGCGGCTTACTTCATTAGGCGTTCACTTCATTTAAAACTAAAATTCAAGCGCTCAAATGAAAAAATAGTCCTCCGCGTCAAAGTCCCCAAAGAAGTACGCCGCGAAGATGTGGAACAGCAAAAAAGTTTGCAACAAATGCAAGAGCTTATTGGATTTACGGAAACAATTTTTCAAACAGTTGGCTCCCTGCGCGGTGATCGCGGAATTAAAGAGTGGCTAACCGGCCGTGAAGATGTTTTAACATTTGAAATGGTTGTAAATAAAAGTTTAATAATGTTTTATGTTACATGCCCGGTTAAACATCGCCAGTTTATAGAATCGCAAATTCAGGCTCAATATCCGCACGCATCAGTAGAAGATTTGGGCGATTACAACATTTTTTCACCAAAAGGTGTGGCCTTGGGTGCTTATCTCACTTTCAAAAAACCCAACTATTTCCCAATAAAAACCTACGAAAAGATGGAATCCGACCCAATGAACACCATCACAAACGCCTTATCTAAAATGAGCGATGAAGATGGTGCGGCTATCCAATTCGTGGTTAAATCCGCTTATGCCAAGTGGCGCCAAGAGGGTTTGCGCATTGCCCGTGCCATGCAACAAGGCAAAAGATATTCCGAAGTAAGCGGGGGAGGTTTTACCAAGATTTTAAAAGAAATCGGCGAGGGGATTCGAGGTTCAAAATCATCCGACGAACCAAAAGAAACTTACCGCTTGTCACCCCTGGAAGAAGAAATGGTTAAAGGCCTCGAGGAAAAAGCCTCTAAAGCCGGGTTGGATGTTAATATTCGTGTCATTACAACCTCAAACAGCTTCGAAAAAGCCAAACGTTACTTGGATGATATCTTAAACGCATTTGGTCAGTATAATATTTTTGAATATGGCAATTCTTTTAAAGTAACCACTCCAAGAGATCAAGAGCAACTTATATCTTTCTTTATTCACCGTCATTTCGATCTTCGCTACGGCATTGTTTTAAACAGCGAGGAATTATCCTCGCTTTGGCACCTTCCACTCCCATCAACAGAGACTCCAAAAATCGATTGGTTGCTATCGCGCAAATCTGTGCCACCCTCCAACATCCCTCGCGAAGGTTTATTGCTTGGCATCTCTTCATATCGCGGCCATAATTACGAAATCCGCATGAAACAAGAGGATAGACGCCGTCACATGTACATCATCGGTAAATCCGGCGGTGGTAAATCCGTGCTCATGAAATCCCTTATAAAACAAGATATCGAAGAGGGCAGGGGTGTTTGTGTGATGGATCCGCACGGCGATTTGGCACGTGAATGTATCGAGTTTGTTCCCAAAGAACGCGCGGAAGATGTAATCTATTTGAATCCTGCGGATTACGATCGCCCAATGGCCTTGAACATGCTTGAGTATGATGAATCAAATCCTCAACAGAAGACGTTTGCGGTGGAGGAGATGCTCAAAATTTTCGATCAGCTTTACGATCTTAAAGCTACCGGTGGCCCAATGTTCGAGTACTACATGCGTAATGCTATGCTTTTACTTATGGATCACCCCGAATCCGGCTCCACACTGGTCGAAATTCCCAAAGTCCTTGCCGACGATCAATACCGCGCTTTTAAACTTAGCAAATGTAAAACACAAAGTGTCCGTGATTTTTGGATTAAAGAAGCACAAAAAGCCGGCGGAGAAGCCTCGCTCGCCAACATGGTTCCGTACATCGCCTCCAAACTCACGCCATTCATTACAAACGATTTCTTACGCCCTGTCATATCTCAACAAAAATCCAGCTTCAGTTTCCGCGAGGCTATGGATAGCGGTAAACTCATTTTTTGCGAGTTAAACAAAGGAAAACTCGGCGATATGAGCTCTTACCTCGTGGGTATGATTGTGGTTGGTAAAATCCTCATGGCCGCGCTTGCTCGCGGTGACATGGATCCAAAAGATCGCCGGGATTTTTATCTTTATATAGATGAGTTCCAAAATTTCTTAACAGATTCCATCTCCGCGATTTTATCAGAAGCTCGCAAATACGGTTTAAACCTCACTATTGCTCATCAATTCATCAGCCAACTCGCGCCAAAGGGCGATACCGCAATACGTGATGCCATCTTTGGTAATATCGGTACCATGATGTCCTTTCGCGTAGGCGCCGAGGATGCGGAATTTTTAGAAAAAGAGTTTTCTCCGGTTTTCTCAAAATTCGATATGATGAATACCGAGGCTTTTACGGTTAACATCAAACTTCTAATCGATAATACTGCCTCAAAACCATTTAACATGATGCCAATAATGCCGCCCCCGGGTAATAAAAAACTCGCGGAAATGATAAAAGAGCTTTCCAGATACAAATACGGGCGCAAACGCGAGCTTATCGAGGCCGAGTTGCAAGATCGATATACTGAGGTGGATCGCATGGTTCAAGCCGAGGCTGCGGCCTCTCGCCCCAGGGGCGGATTTGACTTTTAGGGTTTCACGGGTAAACTGAAAGTGTGTTACAATATAAATGTGGATAAATAAAAGAGTTATCCACAATTGACACAAACAAAAAATATGTCTACACAGCCACAAGATACACTAAATGAAGCGGAATTTTCAGATAATGAAAACGAAGAGCTTCAATCAGATATTGTATCGCCGCAACCAAACGACGAGCAATCAGATAATCAAGTAATACTAAACGCCGTCGAAACCAAATTTACACTGGCACGCAAAATGATATCTAATCTCAAAAGCGAGATTAGTAATTTAGAGCGTTTACTCGCCTCAGACGCGGAACCTGCAGATATCGAACAGTTTATACGCACAGAGGCAATTTCCGGATCAGATGATTTATTACACCCGGTAAATGAAGGTAAAATTGTAGAGGGTGTTTTTGACGGTCAAAACATGATCGGTTCCGATGGAAAAACTTACATCGTTCCGCCAAACTACGCCTCAAAATCAAAATTGGTAGAAGGCGATATCATGAAACTTACAATCCAACCCAACGGCAGTTTCTTGTATAAACAAATTGGCCCTATCGAACGCCAGAGAGTAATGGGAGTTTTAACCAAAGATGAAGTAACCGGCGATTGGAAAGTTATCGGCGAAGGTAAAAAATATAACATTCTCACAGCATCAATCACTTATTTCAAAGGTAACAACGGAGATGATTGCGTTGTGCTAATCCCCAAAGCCGCTCCATCCAAATGGGCAGCCGTAGAAAACATCATTCATCGAGCGTAACTGAAAAGCGCAAAGTAACAACATTACAGAGTAAAAGCCGGTGTCCACGACATCCGGTTTTTAGATACCAAATCAACTCTTTAGAAGTTTACAATCTACAGTTTTGACTTTAACAGTTCCCCCAAGTATTCTTTTGGTTATCGATTGGATATTAAAGCTTGAATAGCACACCCCCCTAAATCTCCCAGAGCTAAGCTCAGCTTTGCCTTATCATGGGAGACTTCGGAAAAAAGTTATTATTTGGTTATTGATTGAAGTTTGATAAATATTTGTATCTTGGTAAGTATTTGGTAAATATTTGTTTAGTTATTGATTATTGGAACTTGGTCATTGGTTATTTATTGGTAATTGGAACTTGGTGATTGGTTATTTCAAGTTTGATTAGTTATTGGTGATTGGAGCTTGATTATTGATTATTTTAATGAGTTATGAGTAATCTCAGTAGGGTTTATCGCCCAAAAACATTCGCTGATATCTACGGTCAGTCGCAAGTAATAGAGACATTGCGCCGTGAAGTGGAACAAAACAAGATCGGTCATGCCTATCTTTTTTCAGGTCCGCGGGGAATCGGTAAAACAACAGCCGCGCGTATTTTTGCCAAAGCAATAAATTGTGATTCGCCCAAATCCGGCGAGCCATGTTTGGAGTGCGCATCTTGCAAGCGTATAGCCGATAATCAAGCCATAGATCTTATCGAAATCGACGCCGCATCTCATCGTGGCGTAACCGAGGTTCAAGAATCCATAATCGACCACATAAAATTCCTTCCCGCATCCCTTAAACGCAAAGTCTACATCTTAGACGAGGCTCACATGCTAACCGATCATGCATGGAATGCTTTGCTAAAAACCATCGAAGAACCACCGGATTACGCAGTCTTTATCTTTGCCACAACAGAACGTCACAAAGTCCCCGCCACCATAGTCTCTCGCTGCCAACGCTTCGAATTCTCTCGCATAGAACCGCAAGAAATCATCAAACGCCTGCAATCTCTTGCCGAACAAGAAAAGGTCAAAGTCGACGATGAGGTTATGGCAACAATAGCCTCTAAAACCGAGGGCTGTTTGCGTGACGCAGAAAATCTACTTGGGCAACTAATGAGTTTGGGCGAAAAAAAAATAACCCCTGAAATCGCCGCAATAGTCATCCCGCCTTCACAAAAACCAATAGCTGCAGAACTCTTGGATGAGGTCTTATCGCATGATGTCACCAAAATCCTGGAGCACATCGAAGAACTCGAAAATCAAGGCACATCTTTCATCCCGCTTTTTGACGACTTGATTTTTTCTGTCCGCGAGCTTCTGATCGCAAAAAACGTTCCAAAACACGCTGAACGCCTTAAAACCGGCACAGAGGCCGATAAAAAGCTGGTAAGCCTGCTCGATAAGGCCGAAACAGGGGATTTGGTCCAAGCTTCTCACATCCTTATGGAACGGCGCCGCGAGGCAAAACACGGCATCGACCCGCGCTTCGCCCTCGAACTCGGCCTCGTCGCCATCGCGACCTTATCTAACGACGTAGGACGATTAGGACGAGCGACGTGCGACGATGATTCAAGTTTTAATCAACAAAAACAAACAGAACAACTACAGGATTCAGGAATAACGATAAAGGAGGAAGGTACAAACGCCAATGAAGGATTAACGATAAAGGATGAAATAAATCCCAGTTCCCAGCCTCAAGCTGCCAACAGCGAAGTCGAGGGGGCGGTTCCAAGCCCCGTTGCGTCAAATATTGCGGATGACACAGTTGAATCATTTCCAAAAATCGAAGATCCAAGCTCCAAGATCCAAGTTCTCGCAGATCCCGAGCGAAGTCGAGGGGGTGGTTCGTCATTCGGAGTTCGATTAGAAGATGTCCGCCGTATCTGGAGCAACCTTCTCCTTCAATTCGAAGATCATAAATCGCTGTTATTTATCTTAAAACCCGCGCGAATCGTAAACGTCGAAAATAACTGCATATCTTTAAAGCTTGAATTCGCTTTCCATAAAAAAAGTTTGGAAAATGCCAAAAACAAGCAATTGATCGAAAATAGAATCGCTAAACTGCTAAACGTCGATCAAATCACGGTAAGAGGCGTAATTGATGAGGTGGTGGAGGAAGAATCTACAACCCTGACCGTTAAAGATACCGCCAATAGTTTGATAGATGCTTTTGGCGGAGAGTTGGTTGGATAAAGCGTAATAAAATTAAAAAAAGTCCTAGTACTTTGTACTAGTACTTAGTACTGAATAAAGACAGTTAAAAAAATCGCCCAATTATTATATGGCGATTTTTAGGTTGGCTGTGCCACGTGAAGCCGGTACTAATAGATACTGAGGTCCCGTAAAATCCTCCAAGGGAGGATCACGGGACACAAAAAATCGCCCAATTATTATATGGCGATTTTTTGTGGTTCCGAGGCAGGGATTCGAACCCCGATAGACAGATTCAGAGTCTGTAGTCCTACCATTAGACGACCTCGGATTGATTATTTTTTTTCTAACGATTCTTTTCCTTTCATGAATCTGGACAATAACTGAATGTGTGGCAAAGTTTACTAAAATAAAGCATTTTAGTCAATATTTATACAAGAATAAAATAATAATTAAAGAAACAACTGAGAATCCACGTATTAATTATCAAAGCCAAATATCTCTAAAGAATTCTAATAAATCTTTGTTAAAGCATTGTATTTTAAATAAAAATTACGAAAACTTTAGGCATCAGAACATAAAAATATCTTATTCATAAAGCTAAACTTGCATTTTTAGTTTGGCGTGTTACTGTAAAATTATATGGCAAACAATCTTTCTAAAAACAGCAACTACATACCCGTTGCATTAGCTTTAATAATTGTGGTTGTTATAGGTATTATTCTTATTTTGGTATTTTGGGATGGAGATAACCAGAACAACAATCCACCCGTAAACGGGGGAAATACAACAACAACCGGCAACGGTAACAATACTACAACAGGAAACAACGGTGGAAACGGAAATACAGAACCTGATATGTTGGATTATACCAGTCAAGATTATTCCTTTAGTTTGGAATATCCCGAAAATTGGCTAAAAAACGAAACTGGCGCCTCAGTGCAAGAACCTAAAATTAATTTCTACAAAAACATAAGCTCATCTGCCGTGTTGCCTCTCGACCACTTTTCTAACGAAAACCATGTATCTATTTTCCCTCTGGGTATCGGCACAGAAGGCTTGGTTGGAGTGAGCCGGGATGTTGATTTTAACGTAGGTTTTATATTAAGCGGGGATTCAAAAATGTTTGTATTGGAAGACGGTACTCCATATGCTGCTTACTTGATACCGCAAAACCCACCGCCTGGCTGGAATGAATCGGGATTTATTTGGATACGAGCTAAAATCAATAATCTGGAAACAACTTGCTATGTAGACGGGGAAGTGGTTGATGAGCAAGATTGCAACCCTCTGATGGGTGATACGCGCATCGAAAGATCAGGGCGCATAGATCAAAATATTTGGAACGAAGAAAAAGAGATAGTTTCCACATTCGATTTTCTTGAATCCGAAGCTGTCGGTGAGTTAATTCGGTTAAACGAACCTCAAGAAAACAACGTTGTCACAAGCCCTCTTGATATACAAGGCCGTGCTCGCGGACAGTGGTATTTTGAAGGTATTTTTAATATCGTCTTAACGGATTGGGACGGAGAAATAATAACCGAAACCAATGCTGAGGCTGATGGCAACTGGATGACTGAAGAATTTGTTCCTTTTAGAGCCGAAATGCAGTTCGAAAGCCCATACCAAAGCGGAGACCCTGAATATATGCGTAATGGAAGTTTGATTTTACAAAAAGCAAATCCTTCCGGTTTGCCGGAGAACGCGGGTGCTTTGGAAATTCCCGTAAAGTTCAATTAGTAGATTGTAAAAAAGTATTTCCTGTATAAATGCGTACTAATAAGTAGTGCGCATTTATTATATTACTATGAAAATATCTAAAAAACTGCCACAATTTGATACCGATTCTGTATTATTGGTTGTTGTTAGCAAACAAGTGGGTAAATTTTATTTAGCAGGTAAAGGTTTTATTAATTTGGTGGAAGAATTTGAATTCAACAAACCCGAATACACAGATAGAGAGGGTTATTTTGAACACAGCAACCGCATGGGAACGTTTAAAAGCGGTTCTGTTTATGAACCCAAAAAACAGAGGATTAAACAGCAAACAGCCAATGAATTATTTAAAAATATGGATAATCTGCAAAAAAATTGCGAGTATTCATCTGTCTATATTTTTGCGCCCGAACACCTAAAAAACTTATTACAAGATTCTTTACCCAAAACATCTAAGTATAAAGTAAAAATGACTATTTATGGAAATTATGGCAACGAACATCCGTTTGAACTATTGGAAATGCTGAATAACCGAATCAGAGATGAGAAAAATGTGGTTATACCAACAAAAGAAGATGCATTAAAAATCCTTAAACGAAGGGATACTTGATGTTTTGTACTTATTGCCCAGCTTCCGGCATTTTAACCCACTTATTCGCACTCATATGCCAATCAGCCGGGTCAGCATCCTGAACTTCTTTCCAAAAAGCTTTAGCCACATCTGTATGTAATTTTTCATCATGTATCATCTGCCTAAAAACTTGCCATCTTTTTGGTAACTGATGACCGCGTTCAATCAATTCTTTAATTTCCAACTCCACATCCAAATTATCCGCGTCTTTAACTATTTTAGCCTCGATAGACTCACGAGCTTCGTAAAGTTCTTGAATTTGCTCAAAATCTTCAAGCGACGTACCGGTGAGTGTGTCATTTAGAGCCTTGTCTTCGTCTGCCTTAACATAAACCTTCTGGATGTAAGAGTGATCCGAAACTCGTGTTTCACATAAATCATGCGTGAGCGCCATTTTCATTATCAAATTTTCATCACATCCTCCGTGCTTGCGTGCTAAAATCAATGCCAGCCACAGCACACGCAGTGTATGTTCCATGTCATTCGCGCAATCAACACCCAAATGCTGTTTCCAGCCTCGGTCCATATTGCGCAAACTCCCCAGCTCAAACAAAAACTCAATATCGCGTTTATAACTCATATAAAAATGTATTTAGTATCTAGTATCTTGTATTTAGCAGTTACAACGGTAATAAACTGCTAGATACAAGATACTAGATACAAGATACTAAGTAAAATCAGAGGTTGTCGAGTTTGTGCCAAAGGGCTATCATATGCACATAATCATTAATTTACAGCCTTAGGGTCTGGTTATTTGCTGGAATCTAGAGGCTAATAGCTTATGAAAAAACCTTTCTATTTATTTATTCTTGGTTTCGCGCTAATTGGGTTGGCTGCGGGTTGTGTTGAGTATGAAGTAATTGGAGATATAGAAGGTGAACCAAATCAATTGGATAGCGAGCCTGTAGTAATAGGTAATACTGCGGAGCCTCAAAATACAACATCTACACAAACATCAACCTCTACTGAACCGGCAATAATTGGCGGTGATCTCGATAGTCATGGATGTTTGGTTGGCGCGGGGTACCAATATTGCCCATCCAAAGAGCAATGTGTTCGCGTATGGGAAACGGGTTGTGATGAAATCAGCGAAAGCGGTTTAACTCAAATATTTGCAAATGATGATGAAGATTTGGCCGCCAAAGGATCTATCGATTACATTTCAGCCTCGGATCATTACAAACAAAATAATGGCAGTCAAATTTATATTGCCAAACTCAAATCCCTGGACTGCACCGGTTGTTATGATGTAACTGTAAACTATAAAGCGAATGTAGATGATAAAGTTATGCGCATGACCGCAGAACTCACAATGGAAGATTGGAATATCGAAAATATTTCTTTGGAGGAAACCCCAATTCAAGATCGCACAGCCAACGAATGCATCGATGCTGATGGTCGGGTAGTGGATACAGCGGAAGATGGCGCTTGTAAATTTCAAGAAGCATACATCGGCAACATCACCGACCGTGAGCGATCAAATATTTGTTGCAAGTAATTTAAGCCGGATAACGTATAAACACGTAGAGTCAAAAACATTTGATCAAAGATTTTGGTTTTGGTTCAAAGATTTATGAGTTTCGTAGCAATGCTTGGCGCCCTAATTTCTGTTCTGGCAGGGGCAATCGCAACTGCGCCGCAAGTTGTTGCGCCCGATTTTGCTTGGCCGCTCGATGCCATGGATAACCGCCCAAAGTTGCTCACTTTTGGCCTTTATGTAACACCAAATCCTGATAACAACCCCATTGATCCACCGGAACGCTGGACGGGTTATCATAGTGCACTAGACATCGAAATCTATCCCGATGAAATCGATAAAGATGTTCCGGTTTACGCTGTCTGTAACGGCCCTGTTATTTTTACCGGTGAGGTTAACGGTTATGGTGGAGTTATCATTCAATCATGCGAATATGAATCTGAACCCATAACGGTTTTATATGGGCACATCAATCCTTATAGAATAGAGAAGAAGGTAGATGATATCTTAGCGGTTGGTGATAGGTTTGGAGTTCTTGGCGGGCATAAAAACCGCGAATCCGGCTATAATCGCAAGCATCTTCACATGCAGATGCATCGCGGTTCAAACATCGTCTTTCAAGGATACGTCTCAAGTCCCCAAGAGCTATCCGCCTACATAGATCCACAAAAAGTTATCAATTCCAAGTAATTAAAAAACTACAACAAATAAAAAAAATCGGCCTTATGCCGATTTTTGCATTTCTTGCTTGTAGGCTTTAAATGCCGTTAGGAATTTATCGCCGGCTCTAAGCTCGGTAATATAGTAAAGACGATATGGATATGGAAGTTTGGATTTTGATTGCAAGAATTTTGATGCGCCCGGGTTAGCCACAGTAAGCGGTACTATCCCATCCGCGGATTTAACCTTGATATGAGTTCCCACTCTAAAAGATCTTGGCAGGTTCTCAATTATGGTAAATATCACTCCTTGCCTCATCAGCTCGGTTTCTCTTGCTTTGGCGTCAGCATGGCTATCGAATAACTCAACACATGGTTCACCAAACACATTCGATGTCCAAGAAAATCCGGGCAACCCCAGCTCTTCTGCCATTATCGCATCAAGTACAGAATCATCAATGCCTAACAGCATCTCTCTGTTTATCTTACCGGTTTTGTAAAGATACTTAAGCAGTACTGCCCCAACCACAAACTCCAAAAATCTTGTTCTTGGATGCCAGTAGAATTGCTGAAACATTACCGCTCTTGTGTAGAGAAAAGCCGTAAGCCTTTGCTGGTCGGTAAAATAAACTTCATGGTTTGCAACCCTTACATCATCCCAAATTGTGCACAAAAATGGATTTTTTTCTGCCAAGATCACTATCGGATCGGGTTCAAGCAACGCGGTTCGGGGATTCTTTGTGTATCTTTCGAGATCGGTTGTTATGTACGCCAACTTATCAGCGTAATTTAACAAAGAACCAAGCGCACCCTTGCCTTGGACTGTCCGCACTAACAAGTCTGGGTCAATTCCATTGTTTTTAATGAATGCATCAAGCTCATATCTTTCAAAAACTTCGGGATAGTGTTTATCTTCATCAAATGCCTCGTAATCCAGCAATTTTGTTGTATCACCCCTTGCCGGTGTAAGCACATCATGAGTTAGCGCAGCGACTCTGCCCGTTGCAAACTCTATACCATCGATGCCGTTGTTGCGCATCATAAGAGTCATAATCGCCATTGTATTCAATACATGATGATAACGAGTATGAGAGTAAGTCCATCCCAGCGTGGATGTTTGCCCAAACTCATCAACAATCGCGTCATGCAGAAATCCCAATTGGGCAATCCCCGCAAGACGAAACAATTTAAAAGCATGAACAGTTTCCGCCACCAAACCATCGTCCAATACCATGTATGGCAAGCGGGCAAAACTGCTTTGCGGCAAAATCGCAAAATGATTCAAATCAATATCTTGATAAGCATTTTCGATGCTAAGTACTCTTGAAAATGCTTTTGGCAATAGATCTAACCAGCCCGGCAATTCTCCGGTTTTCTGCATGTGTTGTACGCACGCAAGCTTAACTATCTCAACAATTACTTGAGGATGATGATCTCTGACATCCTTGATAGAGCCTGATAAGCACTCTCGAAGTTCAGGAGTCGTTTTTATCGCAAAAACAACATCTTCAGCCTCGTATATATCGAGTTCCTCCGGTAAATAGATTAAATCTTCTATCCTAAGATAGTGAGTTCTTTTCGCTAAAGCATCATGCGTAATCCATTCCATTTCAACCTCCTTCCATGTCAAAAGTTCCAGCCCAAGATTGTCACTATTCCAACTTTTAGTCAATGAGTGATAAATAGTACTAAGTACTAAGTACTAAGTACTAGTTGCTATGGTTAGATTTTTTAATTCGATTGAACTTTACAGCTACTCAGTTCCGCATACGGCGACAGTGCGGGCGATCACCCCACTTCGTGATTCGACTTCGAGGGGCGCCGCAGGATACGCCCCTACGTATAAAATAATTTACTCAATATTTTTAATTATTAATTTGTTATTTCCACTTTTGTAATATTTGTATCTTGATTGTAATTTGGGTAATATTTGATTTGTATGTATCCAATCATCGGCCTCGTGGCTCCAAGCGGAGCAGGGAAGTCCACCCTCATCCTCGAACTCTTACAGCGCTATCCCAAACTAGCCATCGTCAAATCTTTCACCACCCGCCCTCGTCGTGGAATAGACGATGATCTTTTTTATGAATTTATTACAGAGGATGAGCTGCATAAAAAGGAAATTGATGGCGCTTTAACTCACATATCTGAATATGCGGGTAATTTTTACACAAACGATAAAATCTATCTTAATAATCTTTTAGAAGAAAAAGTCGGCATTGCTGCACTCGTAGAATCCGGAGTTCGCTTTTTACGCGAAGCCGGCTATACGGTCTATGTGGTAAAAATTCAACCCGAAGAAAACAAACAATCCGAAGACATAAAACGCCTAATAGCCGATAAAGAACGCGCGTCAGAAAAACTCAAAGCAGATTTGGAGGTGGTAAACTCCCACGCTCCCGGAGGCAAAGGTAAAGCCATCGATCAAATTTCAAAATTTTTAGATACGATTATTTCTTAGGTCCAAGTCGTAACGTCTTAACGGGGTTGATTTGGTTTGTACGTTATGACTTTAAGACGTTATGACGTTACGACTTTATGACGTTACGACTAAAATCATCTACATGCTAGTTTGACTTTTATTTGTCTATTAAGCACATTGTAGTCGGTAGTCATCACACTTTACCGGAGGTAGTAGACATGAAACGTGCGATCGCTATGGTTTTTTCATTGCTCCTTGTACAATGCGGCACCAAAGCCGCAACACAATCAAAGCCTAAGGAACCGCAAGCCGTAGATGCGCCAAAGGTTACTTATGTAACCTGGATCGAAGTTGGAGATGGTGAGCAATTCTGGAGCACCATCAAGCAAAACGATAAAAACGTTGCGCTTATCGGTACAGAGGTTTGCCCTCCTTGCCATGTTGCTAAAGATTGGTGGGAATCCAAGATTTCGCCGCCCGGTTGGCAATTCGTTTACTGGCAATTGGGACCTTCAGACGACCTGCTTACAAAATCTTTCAAAGAGATCTTTAAAAACCTTCAGGCACAGAATAATCTTTCTCTTCCGTATCTCAGTATCATTGAGGATGCCCATGATCCCAAAAAGATCAAAGAAATCACCGCAACTTTCCGCGATCTCGAAGGTTGTACCAGTGAGGCAAATAAATTCCTCATCATGCACCCCCAAGGAACTATCCACTTCTGACCGCACCTCGCGGTTTTTTTATTCAACATAAAACTAAATATAACCTTAACTTCTCTTGCTATTTGCCATTTGTTATTTGTGATTTGGTTTTCGAGTTGTCCACAATTAAGCACTTGACGCGAATATTTAAACGAGTATTATACGTATCACGTTCATTTCACCAATCGGTGTCCACCGACAAAAAAGGGATCGATGCTGTAAAGCAAAGCCACATGGGTAAAACCTCGCACTAAACACGCGAAGCAAAACCTCGGCTAAGCGATACAAAGCCCCGGTAATTCAACTGGAGCTTAAAAAAATCCCAAAAATGTCGGATTGGAGCGGATAAACACAGAGCATAAAAGCAATTCCTGAGATTCGATGAGTCAAAAAGCAAGCGTAAGCTAGCCCAAAGACAAATCAAAAATCAGGTTGGCAAGAGCAGAAGCTGTAAAAAGCGAAAGCAAAAGCCAAAAAAAATGCAAAAAGCTCATAGCTGGTATCTGTAGCAGTAGAACTCAAAGGAAAATCGGTCGATTCATCCAAGGAGAAATCCAAAGGACACAGTATCGCCGGAAAACTCAAGAGCCTACTCGCAGTATCAGTAAACTGGTAATCGTCAAAATCGATAAGCACGACCAAGCAAATGCAGAAATGCTAAAGCAAAAGTCATGGTCCCTAAAAAAGATCAGCTAATCGACAGAGATGAAAACCAAAGTGTTCATTGGGTCTGAAGAGATGATGTTTCGCATAGCGGATGGAATGAAACGGAACGTATCTCGGATTCACTTCTGCGATACCATGGGTAAAACCATGTAACCGATTCAAACCAAAGTTATGTTGGCAGCGCTTGAAACCCAGGGATTAAGCGCCGCTAAGAACTGCCGAGCAAGTTAGCTTGCGAGGCTGTAGACAAGAGGAAAACTCAAGTCAAAAGGCGAAAGCCAAGTTCCGAAGCAAATAAGCTCAACAAGAGACAGGTCGCATCGATCCAGCATCAATCGAAGCGAGCAGCGCGCGGTAGACCCCGCCCTTACCAAGCACAAACAGCAAAGCCTTAAGCAAGCTCTGCAAAATGACTCGGTAAGCCAGTCTCTAACCCTCTCCTCCTCCCAGCGTCGTCCTAAAAAACGACGCTGTTTTTTATTCTGTGCTATTTTTTACGGGGCGACCACATGGGGATCGCCCTTACAGAAACTTAGCTACTTAAATAACTCTTGCTATTTGCTATTTGCCATTTGTCATTTATAGTATATTCATGCCAAACAAAAACATCACAATATTATCCTGGAACGTCAACGGTTTACGCGCTATGCTCAAAAAGGGTTTTTTAGATTGGATGCAAAAATCCGGCGGAGACATTGTCTGCTTGCAAGAGACAAAGATCTCCTCACCCGATCAGCTTCCTCACGATGTTGAACATCCCGATGGCTATTCGGTTTGTTGGAATTGCGCAACAGAAAAGAAGGGTTATAGCGGGGTAGTAATCTTCAGTAAAATAGAGCCCAAATCATATATCACCGAATTCAATTATCCAATTTTAAACAAGGAAGGCCGTATCATCGGTGCCGATTACGAAGATTTCATCCTCTTTAACGTCTATTTCCCAAACGGCGGAATGGGCCCCGAACGCTTGCAATATAAGATCGATTTCTACGATGCTTTTTTAAAGATGATTGAGTCGTACAAGAAAAAAGGCAAAAAAGTTATTTTTTGCGGAGATGTAAATACTGCTCATCAAGAAATCGATCTTGCACGCCCCAAAGCCAACGAAAAAAATACCGGTTTTCTGCCAATGGAACGCGCATGGATCGATAAAGTCATCAAATCCGGATATATCGACACTTTTCGCAAGTTTAATAATAAACCCAATCAATACTCTTATTGGGATATGAAATCGCGCGCCCGCGATCGTAACGTAGGTTGGCGCATAGATTATTTTTTTGCTGATGCACAGCTGGAGCCTAAACTTAAAAATGCTTTAATATTACCCGATGTACAAGGCTCGGATCACTGCCCGGTTGGATTGATATTAGATCATGCATATTAAAGAAAGACATCAGCATGGGATTACGTACAATATTACATAGGAAACTTAAATAAACTCTTGCTATTTGCTATTTGCTATTTTAGTTTTATGAATTTGTGTTAAAATGAGTCTTATGAAACAGAAAAAACTTCTCTCAATCGCAAGTTTTGCGATTTTGCTGGTATTTTTAGGTGCCGGCTGTAATCCTTTTGCTAAAGAAGAGGCTGAAACTACACCCGAGCCAATAGTCGAAGATCAAATTCCCGATGATACAGTGTATGGTGACGCCCAAATGGCGGAGGATACCGCGCTCTCCAACCCGGCGACCGTTTACTGCCTTAGCCGAGGCGGAGAGTTTACCATGAAAAAGACTCTTGCCGGTACCACAGAGGGTTATTGTACTTTGGATGATGGTCAGGAATGCGAAGTCTGGGCCATGTACAAAGGTGAATGCGCCGATATCGAGGAACCCGAGGAAGAAGAAGATGAAACAGCTACAACAACCGACGATCTCATGGAAGATGAATCCGAGTCCGCTACAAGCACAACAATGTCTGATGAGGAAAAAGAGATTTTAAACAAACAAGGTGATGGCGATGCCAATAATGTTGATGATGTCGACATAGTTTTAACTCATGATGATGATGCTTCTATAGAACCTGGAGAGAAAAAGAAAATTACCGGAGCAATCGACATCGCAGTTAAACCGGGCGAAGAAACCGGTGAAATTATAATGAGCTGGGATACGCACGATCTCCAAGCTCCGGATGGTTATTATGCGATGCTATCAACCACCGAAGATATAACCTATCCAACCAAATTTGCTCACGAACTATCCCGCGAAGAATCTTATTCATTCACCTGGATCGACCTAAATCCCGAAAAAGAATACTTCTTCCGAGTCTGCATCAAATCCAACGACACCTGCGGCACTTACAGCCCGGTAATTAGCACCTACCCCAGAGCTGAAGAAACTGAATAAACTTATCGTTAACACGTTAATAACGTTCATAACGAGTTAAGTGGCAATCAAGTCACCAAAACCACATCGTAACTCGTTACAAACGTTACAAACGTTACAAACGTAATTATGAAACTCACCCTTCCAATCAACTACGATGACAAGCACATGCGCTCCGATCTCTCGGCCGCGGAAAAGCTGGCACCGCGCGAGATAATGGACGCACGGCAAGAGCTTATTAAACTGCACAAAACAGGGGAGCAAGGTTGGCTTAATATTTTAGATGATAAAAAGCACATTGCGGAAATCAAAAAAGCGGTAAAACAATTTAGTAAATTTAAAAACCTACTCGTCCTAGGCATTGGCGGGTCCGATCTCGGCGCTCGCGCGATACTATCTGCTTTACGCACATCCGGCAAAAAAACCAAAGTTCATTTTGCCGGAGATACTACAGATCCGGATGAAATCTCGGCAATTTTGGATTCTTTACCCTGGAAACAAACCGCAATCAACGTCATCAGCAAATCCGGTGGCACACTCGAAACCATGAGCGTCTTCTTCGAAGCTAAAGAGCGCTTGGAACGCGCCGTTGGAGCTAAAAAAGCCGCATCAGCCATTATTTGCACTACAGACCCGGAACACGGCGCATTGCTCAATCTGGCGCGCGCTAAAGGTTATGCCACTCTTTCAGTTCCCCAAAACATCGGCGGCCGTTTCTCCGTACTTACTTCTGTCGGCTTGTTTCCAGTTGCTATGGCAGGTATAAACATCGACAAATTAATGTCTTCGGCCGCATCTTTGCGTGACAATTGGCTAAAATTCGGTGGAACTTCCCACATGATCGATCAATTTTCCGCTTATCATGTTGCTCATTTCGCCAAAAAACGTGATATTCACGTTTTGTTCACTTATTCCTCGGCATTACGTCAATTTTCTTACTGGTATCGCCAAACCTGGGCCGAATCACTCGGCAAATCCAAAGCTGTTGGCCCTACACCTGTTGCCTCAATTGGCCCAACAGATCAACACAGCCAACTCCAGCTCTATCAAGATGGCCCCGACAACAAAGTTTACACATTCTTAAACGTCGAAAACTTTAACTCCAAACTCCGCGTTCCCAAATCCATCTCAACCATAGATGCATTAACTTACGCAAAAGGTCACTCTTTCGCAGATCTGATTCACTCAGCACTTAGCGGAACATCCGGCGCACTCGTAGATCAAAACAAGCCCGTTGGCATCATCTCCATCAAAAAAATAGACGAAACATCAATCGGCTCCCTAATCATCTTCTACGAAATCGCAGTCGCAATGTCGGGCCTCATGCTCCACATCAACCCGTTCGATCAACCCGGAGTAGAGGATAGCAAACAGAGAGTCAAAGCTATATTGACTAAATAGGTCCACGTCTTAACGTCATAAAGTCATAACGTACAAACCAAATCAACCCCGTTAAGACGTTACGACGTTATGACTTTTACATAGATTCTGTGTTATAATAACCATGTTCAATAATTTATTAATCCTTTAATTGTTTAATTTTTTAATTATTGTTTTATGCCAACAAAGAAGAAGGCAGCCGCCAAGAAGGCCGCGCCAAAAAAAGATGAGTCCCACGCAAAAGGCTTACTTGCCGCCGGTTTGGTAGCAGGTGCAGCTCTTGCAGTTGGAACAGCTTACTATCTTAAAACCCCAAAAGGTAAAAAGATGCTAAAAGATGTTGAAAAGAAAGCTTTCGCAATGCAAAAAAAGCTTGTAACAGAACTCAACAAACAAAAAAAACTTACCAAAGAAAACTACGCTGAAGCGGTAGGTAAAGTAATGGCTTATTATGGCAAAACAAAAGATATCGCCGCCACAGAAATCCCCGAAGTCCGCGATTACCTTTTAAGCAAATGGAAAGACGTGGAAAAAGAGTATAAAGAAACTACAAAAACTATCAAAAAGAAAAAATAATAAATAATAAATAATAAAGCAAACTGTACTGATTTATCTTTATTATTTGTTATTTGTAAATTGTTATTTAAACAAAAATCAGCACTTCATCCGGGTGCTGATTTTTTTTACTGTATAACTCTTGCTATCATGACCCTCGTAGCTCTGAGAGCGAAGTGGGTTTGCCATTTGCTATTTGCAATTTCCCAGCCTTCACATCAATACTCACCTTAGATCCTTCTACAAGTTTTCCCTCAATTATCATAAGCGATAATTCATCCAGCACCAAATCCTGTATCGCTCGCTTAAGAGGCCTTGCGCCATAAGCCGAGTCATAACCTTTGTCCGCAATAAATTCTTTAGCCTTATCGGTAAAAGTAACCGCAATCTTTCGATCTGTAAGACGTTTCTCGACTTCTTTCAGCTGCAACTCTACAATCTTCTTCAAATCATCTTTGGATAATGCATGAAACACAATTGTGGCATCGATTCTATTCAAAAACTCGGGTCTGAAAGATTCTTTGAGTAAATCCAAAATCCTAACTCGAGTCTCTTCATTGGATAAAGCCTCGGATGTCTCTGCTTCGCTGAATCCAACCACGCCTCCATGCGCTCCGCTATGCAAGATAACATCAGACCCTAAATTGGATGTCATGATCACAATCGTATTTTTGAAACTCACTGTTCTGCCTTTGCCATCCGTCATTCTACCATCATCCAAAACCTGTAGCAGAGTATTAAACACTTCAGGATGCGCTTTCTCAACTTCATCAAGCAAAATCACAGAGTACGGCTGACGTCTGATTCTATCCGTGAGTTGCCCACCCTCATCATAACCGATGTATCCGGGAGGGGAGCCGATCATCCTTGCAATCGCATGCTTTTCCGAATACTCACTCATATCCAACCTAACTATCGCTTGCTCATTATCAAACATCGCCTCGGCAAGGGCTTTTGCGAGTTCTGTCTTGCCGACACCGGTTGGTCCCAAAAACAAGAATGATCCAATCGGCCGCTTTGGCTCTGCCAGGCCGGCACGTGAACGTCTGATAGCATTTGCAACGGCGGTTACCGCTTCTTCCTGGCCAACGATCCTCTTATGCAATTCATCCTCCAGCTTCGCTAGTTTTTCTGACTCGGTCTCGAGCATTCTGCTTACAGGAATATGCGTCCAACGATTCACAACAGTTGCTATATCCTCCTCTGTAACAGCATCACGCAACAAACCTCTTTTTCCCTGCATCTTTTTTAACTGTGTTTCGAGTTTTTTAGATTGTTTTTCCTTATCCGGAATTGTGCCATAGCGAATCTCCGAAGCTTTATCCAAATCGCCACCGCGCTCCGCAATTTCAGCTTGATTTTTTAACTTTTCGATAGCTTTCTTATTTTCTTGAATTTTTGTCAAAATATCTTTTTCCGCTTTCCATGCCAGTTCCAATTCATCCGATTGTTCTTGCAATTCAGCCAAATGCCGTTCGAGCGCTTTTAATCTTTCCTTGGAATCTTTATCTTCTTCTTTCTTTAAAGATCTTTTCTCAATCTCAAGCGTAATCATCTCACGCTTGATTCGATCCAAATCTTCGGGCATGGATCCAATCTGCATGCAAAGTGCGGAGGCTGCCTCATCAATAAGGTCAACAGCTTTATCCGGTAAAAATCTATCGGAAATATATCGAGTAGATAATTTTACGGCCGAGATCAAGGCATTATCGGTGATTCTAACACCATGATGCAACTCATATTTATCTTTGATACCGCGCAAAATAGTAATCGCATCATCTTCGGTTGGCTCTTCTACCATAATAGGCTGAAATCTGCGCTCTAAGGCCGCATCCTTTTCGATATACTTACGATACTCTTTGATGGTTGTGGCGCCGATAGCGCGCAATTCTCCGCGCGCTAAGGCAGGTTTGAGCAGGTTAGATGCGTCCATAGCACCACCTTCACCTGTTGCACCGGCTCCAACCAGTGTATGCAACTCATCAATAAACAAAATAACTTTTCCGTGGCTATCCTGAACTTCTTTAATAAGTGCTTTTAATCTTTCCTCAAATTCACCCCTAAACTTTGTCCCTGCAACCAAAGAACCGATATCAAGCGATACCAAATCTTTTTCTTTGAGAGATTCCGGCACATCACCCGATACAATCCTTTGCGCCAAGCCCTCAACGATGGCCGTCTTACCAACTCCCGCCTCACCAATCAAAACCGGGTTATTTTTAGTCCTGCGTGAAAGAACTTGCATCACACGCCTAATCTCTTCATCACGCCCTATAACCGGGTCGAGCTTTTCTTGCTTGGCAAGGTCTGTCAAATTCCTGGAATACTTTTGCAAAGCTTGATACTTAGCCTCCGGCTCCGGCGAATCAACCACGGCGCTGCCGCGTACATCTTTTAAAGCTTTTAAAATCGAATCCGTTGTAACTCCGTGATTGTTCAATATCGCCGAAACTTCAGATGGATGCTCGGCGAGCGCTAAAAGAAGATGCTCGGTTGAAATATATTCATCTTTAAAATATCCTGCCGCTTTTTCCGCTTGTACCAAAACCCTTGCCATATCTTGGCTAAAAAATACCTGCCCCACGCCACCGCTCATGGAAGAGGAGGTTTTTGGAATGTGAGATAAAATATGTTCCATTTCACCTGTAAGCAACCCAATATCTGTTTGTAGCTTTTTTAAAATAGAGGGCACTACACTGCCATCTTGTTGCAATAAAGCTATACACAAGTGAATCGGCTCTAATGCTTGTTGCCCGTTTTGTTGTGCCAATTGGTGAGCAAAAGCTAACGCTTCTTGGCTTTTTGTAGTAAAATTTTGTGGTATCATATTGTTAGCACTCTTACTGTAAGAGTGCTAATATTAATACCATATTTATAAAACCATGACAAGTCTGTGCATATTACGTAATATTAGGCTGATAACCTTTATTGTGTATAAATATATTTATGAAAAAAACTAAAAAAGCTCGTTTTGCCACATTTCTTTTTGCCATACTTTTTGCGGTTATGGCCTGGGCTTCTTACAGCCTGCTTATAAACAGTTTTAGTGTTACCAGCTATTGGGGAGTGGGGATTGGGTTTACTTTAGCATTGTTTTTCGTGTTCGTTATTTTAGGCAGATCTTTTGGTTACACCCGTGCATTACTTGCAACACTCGCCATAACCGTCGTCATTTCTTTGGCATTAATCTTAAACAGTACCCGCGGATGGCCTTTTGGCATCGCGTATTACCATGGTATTTTGGGCTGGAAATTCTATAATGTGGCTTGGCCTATTCCGGTTTTATGGGGCGCTTTGGTAACCGGTTTTTTAATGCTAAAAAAACCTAAACGAATATCACCCGATCCGAAAGTTCTTTTTAGTTGGGCATTTGATACAGCTCTTTTAACCATGTTGGCATCTTTGGTTATAGAGCCCTTGGCCAAATCAACTCTAGCTGTTACTTGGGTCTCGGGCGGTTCGTTTTTAGGAGTTCCCATGTCTGCTTTTCTTGGTTGGTTCATAGTTTCTTTTACCGCTTCTGTTGTCGCGATCATTATATTAAAACCATGGCAAAATGATTTTTTCCCGGCGCATTACTTGCTCCCATTATCGCTTACTTGTTTCTCTTTGTTGATGTTTATTTTTTCAACCCAACAAAATATTGTACTGATACAATTTCTATCAGCCATCGGCATAATAATCTTCTTTATTTGGACTTTACGATTTAAGACACTGCAGAATAAAGCTTTGCTTTTAGACCAAAATTTATAAAGTTTCTTCTGAATCAATGTACTGTATTTGAAGCGTTGGATCCAAAACAGGCAAAACCGGGCGCTCTATATTAAACAAGCTATTGTAATCTTTATATCTTGTAACAACTTCACCATCAATATCTGTTTTGGATAGTTTGATTAAGTTGTCTTTTTCATCAATACAAAATGATATCGGGAATTCCGATTCTCCGCTTTTATACATGGCATCGAACTGCGTGCAATCGTCTTTGGCATTATTTTTAATATCAAAATGTGTATCCGGATCAACTCCAAACGATTGCAAACTCGTATCCGATGTAATCATGCCCTCAAAAAAAGATCTGCCAAAAGCGCGGATATCCTCATCGTTGGTCATCTTCCAGTCACCATCTGTAAATTTTGCGTATGATGTTTCTCCAACGATAATCATTTCAAATGCGGGTTTTTTATCGACGCTTATGGAGGCTTTTAAACGCAAAGGTTTTACATAAGAAAGCTCGCTATGCAAACCTCCGCTTTTTAGTTCGTCTATAACGGCATTGAATGTCTTAGCCTCTCTAAAACGCTTCACTGAGTTTGATAATCTTTCCATTTTTACCTCATAAGAATCAGGATCTTTTACCTTCGGTTCATAAATATATGGTTGAGGTGAGTCATCTGTGAGTGAGCCATTATTGCCGTTTCCGATACCACGGTTCACATACCAAAACCCTGTAGCCACTACGATCGCAAAAGCAAACACGGGTATCAATAAATAGTAGTAATAACGATTTGTCATATTATTCTCGAGTTATCAATAAAGAAATTGTTGTTGTGGTTAAACCATTCCCAACGCTTACCGGAATTGTTTGTTCACCGTTTTTAAGAATTACGACAGCGTTAAAAGCTCCACTCGGAGCATCATACGGAACATCGGAAACATAAACCTTTGGCTGATCCGTTGTACCGGTTATTTTTAGATTATCCTCGGTGGTTGTGCTTATCAGATCCGGAGAAGTTATATCCAGCATGGGAATCCCCGATGTTTTTGATTCTTGTGGTGAATTATCCCGCGCAACATCTTCAACCTGTAAACATCCACCGCCAAACACAACAAACATGGCAATAACCAGCACAATAAAAGATACGGGGCTGAATAATTTTGATAATTTCATATGCATTAGTATTTTGTATCTTGTATCTGGTATCTTGCAGTTCTATTTGGTCATTTCTGCAAATGGAATCGAGCTGAGCTCGACGAGTCGCTAGATACTTAAGTGGTTACATTTTACCACACCCCTACCAAAAACGCATTTAATGAGCTAAACTGGAAATTAGTTTATAAAGTTGAAAGTTTATAAAGTTTACAATATTCGTATAAGGTGGGTTTTCTCCTTTATAAACTTTACAAACTTTATGAACTTTATAAACTTGAAACTAATGTTATGTTAAACATCGTAGCCACTCCAATCGGCAACTTGGACGATATCACCAAGCGCGCCTTAGATACTCTTAGCACCACAGACCTGATTTTGTGCGAAGATACCCGAGTCACCAAAAAACTTTTGGATCATTATAATATCAAAAAACCGGTGCAATCTCTCCACCAGCACACCGATGACGCTAAGATAAAAACCATTATCAACAAACTCAAGAAAGATGAAAATATCTCCTATGTTTCCGATGCCGGTACACCCGGAGTCAACGACCCCGGTGGCAAACTTGTTGCCGAAGCTTTAAAGGCAAACGTCACCGTCACCACAATCCCGGGCCCATCCGCCTTAACCGCCGCCATCTCTATTTGCGGTTTTCCCATGGAACAATTCACTTACTTGGGATTCGCTCCAACCAAAAAAGGCCGTCAAACATTTTTCAAAGATGTAATGCAACGCGACGAAGCCGTTATATTCTTCGAGTCCACCCACCGCCTCATCAAAGCCCTGGAATCTCTGGTAGACGTGGGACGAGCGACGAGCGACGAGCGACGTTTGATTAGCGTCTGCCGGGAAATGACAAAAATTTACGAAACAATCTACCGCGGTACAGCGGAAAAAGTCTTAATGGATATCCAAAATTCCAGTGCAAAAGGGGAGAGCGTTGTAATAATTGCACCGAAAAAATATCATGAGTAGTGATTACGCATTTTTAAAATATCCAACTTGACTTAACCGGAATGACGTATAAAGCAATTGTGTTTCAAAGAGTCGGCGAAGCCCTGTCAATCTAAGTATTGCAACGTTAAATTTATCTGTAAATTTAAAGAATAATTGCTTTTATTTGCTATCTCATCTACCATTTAAAATAAGCAACTAAATCATATAATAAAAACCCAAATATTGGAGAATATTTTATTTCTTAATTTTTAATAATATGCTTTGGACAATTGCCATTATTCTCGTTGTTTTGTGGTTGTTAGGAGTTGTTACTTCCTACACAATCGGGGGATTTATTCATATTTTACTTGTATTGGCCATCATTATAGTACTTATAAGGTTGATAAGAGGTGAAAAAATATTATAAAACTTTCACAGCAACACGGAGAATCAAAGACACCGCCCGATCGGTTTCGAGTGGTTCTTTTGGGCGGTGTAATTTTTATAAACCTGCAGATAATCTTTATTTTACCGTTCATATAGAATCTATCTAAAATTAAAAAAGATATAAAAAACCTGCCGTTTAAAGCAGGGAATCTGTTCTTTGTACGCTATTTTCTTCAATGAACAGACGGAGATTCTGAAACGCGATTAAGCCCAAGGGACCAAGTTCAACGTTTGGAGAAAGGTCTACAATCTCATGCGAAAAAGCGATGTCCATGCTTATGGCATGGCCAACCCGCGTAACAAGTTTTTCAAATTTGATCTTCCACTCTGGCGTACAACCAAAGTACTCCATTCCCAAACTCGCTCGATGGTAAGTGTCCATCACGTCGCGTATCGTTGGCATTAAACATCCTTTCTCTAATGATTTTTAGCAAAAACAAACTAACAGAATGTAATCCAAATGTCAAGGGCAACAGACCGCACCCACATTCTATACTCAATGCACCACCCTTTAATAAATGGCTCGGTTCTGCATATTCTTGCCCAATCAGTCAAATTT
>JARGGJ010000001.1 GCA_029210915.1 Patescibacteria group bacterium | reverse complement strand
TAAATGGATTTTTAATGTGTTTGGATTCGATAGTAATTCACTGGATGGGTTCAAAAAGATATATCATCACCGCAATCGATAAATATTCAAAGATAGCTTTTGCACGAATGTATAGTTCGCATTCATCTGAAAGCTCGGCGGACTTCCTAAGGAGATTGCACTATTTACTTCAAGGAAAAATCGAGAATGTTCAAACAGACAACGGTTCGGAATTCTTGGGGCGTTTTGAAGAAGAATGTGTTAAGCTGAAACTCGGTCATTATTTTTCTAGAGTTTGTACGCCCAAAGACAATGCTGTTTGTGAAAGGTTTAATCGCACTCTGCAAGATGAGTTTATTAAAATGGGTTATATGAGCAATGATGTAACGTTATTCAACCGGAACCTAACCGAATGGCTTGTGGAGTATAACTTTCATAGACCTCATCAAACCCTGAACTACGAACCGCCCATCAATTTTCATTATCTTAATCATAATTTGTTACCGATGTACCCTTCAAGTACAGATTATTGACAAAGGGCAATGTTTTGCTAAGCTGATATTGGTTCATTGAAAGGAGATTGTTATGCAGACATTTTATCAGGATCATCTACAGACAGATGAGGTTTGCAGGTACGTTGATAAGTTGATCAACGAGCATTATGTGCCTTGGGAGAATATTAAGATTGTACCAAACAACCATGGAAACTATATGGTTTTTTATCGGTCTGTGTCTAAAATGCATTGAAAGGAGAAGTGGTCTTATTAAACACACATAACATGAAACAAATAGCAAAAATTTTTAGAATCTAAACTTTTTATATCTCTCATTTTTTGGGAGATTTTTTGTTTATAGTTGGTTTATAAATTGTTAATAGTGTTTAATATTTATCTAAATTTAGCCAAATAATTATCCACTTGCCAACTAGGAAATTATAGCCTAAGGTTAAAATATGGGAATGACAGAAATGCAAAGAATAAACTTTCCAAACCACATTGTGGATTTATCAACGACTTATGAAATCGCCCCTATTATATTTTGTAATAATGGCCACCGTAATAACGAGTGCGATTTTTGTTATAAATGTAAATAAAACTTTAGCGGCCGGAGTTAACCTGATAGCAAACCCGGGATTCGAGGAGGCGGAGGCGACCGACCCCACTCGACCTGCCAATTGGCATGAAAGTTCTTGGGGGAGTGTTCAGGCTAATTTTATTTATCCAGCTCCGGGGATAAGCAATACCAGCGCGGCTAGTGTGACTGTAAATTCAACGGAAGGAACAGGCGATGCCAAGTGGTACTTCGACGATATTCCGGTTGATGCCGATCAAACGTACGTGTTCGGCACGCACTACCGCGCTGATGTTGCTACTGAAATAGATGCAAGATATTTATTATCCGATGGAACTTATTCTTATGCATTCATTGCATCGGTGCCGGCTTCCGCAGATTGGAGTACGGTTACTTATACGTTTACAGTACCATCCAATGTTGTAAGTGTAACAATATTCCATGTGATATCCAGCCCGGGAACATTAACCGTTGATGATGTAAGTTTAGAGCTTGATGTTGTTTCACCGCCGCCACCTCCACCACCGCCGGATCCTACCAGTTTGATTTCTAATCATAATTTGGAAACGGCAAACACCGGTTTTCCATCGGGTTGGTCTCAGGGAGGATGGGGTACCAATACGGCAAACTATGTATATCCTGTAGCCGGCCAAAACGGCGGTAGCGCCATTAGAGTCGAGCTAAGCTCTTGGAGTTCGGGCGATGTAAAGTGGTCGCATCCGGCGGTTGGTATCACGGGCGGTAATACTTATTACTTTAGCGATGATTACAGATCGAATGTTTCGAGCAATATAACTTTGCAATATAAATTGGATAATGGAAGTTATGCTTATGCTTGGCTGGTGGATTTGCCGGCAAATACCAATTGGACAAAAACAGCTACATATAATTTTACTGCGCCTGCCAATGCTGTTGAGGTTACAGCTTTTCATTTAATAAACGGTGTAGGCTTTTTGGAAACGGATAATTATATCTTAACAGGCGAGGCTGAACCACCACCTCCTCCGCCGCCGCTGGATCCAAATAATATGATTACAAATGGTAATTTGGATACAGCGAGTGCGAGCGGTCCATCAAATCCTGAAGGTTGGGGTGGTGATAGTTGGGGAACATTAAGTGCAGACTTTGTTTATCCTGTTGCCGATGCATCGGGTGGCACGGCTGCGGCCAGGGTGGAAATAAATTCATATTCATCCGGTGATGCAAAATGGTCGCATACGCCGGTTGCGATATCGCCCAATACAACGTATTCATTTTTTGTTGACTACAGATCAAATGTAGATACGGAAATTACATTGCAATATAAATTAACTGATGGATCTTATTCATATGCTTGGTTAAACTCACCACCGGCTTCCGCAAATTGGGCATCAGTTAATTACTCATTCATAACGCCTGCTAATGCTGTCGAGGTAACAGTATTTCATCTAATATCACTGGTTGGTTGGTTAGAGACGGATAATTATAAAATGATAAAACAGGACTCGTTAAGATTCTCAGAGGCGATGGTTACATTGGTTTTTGATGACGGCACGACAAGTATTTATGATAACGCAATTCCGATTGTTGACACGGCGGGAATTAAAACTACACAAGCGATTGTATCGGGTTATGTAACATATGATGGTTATATGAACGTGGGCCAAATTATGGATATGCAGAATAACGGACATGAAATAGCGTCTCATTCCAGAAGCCATGCTCATTTAACACAGCTCAATGAAACGCAGTTGCAAGGTGAGATAGTGGGATCTAAAGATGATTTGGTAGCCATGGGTTTTGGGCCAATTACCACATTTGTATACCCCTATGGTGAATATAATAATACGGTAACCCGGTTTGTTAAGGATTCGGGATATTATATCGGCGCACGCAGTGTGGAGGAAGGGTTTAATTATACTAATACGGATCCTTATTTGTTGATGACTCAGCATGTTGGCGTGAATACCACAGTTCAGGAGTTAAAAGACGCTATTGATTTGGCGATTGCCAATAAGAGTTGGGTAACGTTTATGTTCCATGATGTAACGTATGGGGGTAATGAATATAGCACAACTCCGGAAGCACTTCAGGCCTTTGTTGACTATATAAAAAGTACCGGCATAAATACCGTTACTTTAAATGAGGGCTTACAGATATTAAACAATTAATCGGCTGGTCATCATTTGCTCGACACGTTTTAGCAGATCACCGGGATGAAACTTGGTGTAGTTGCCATAGCGAGCGATTTCGATTTTAATTCTGCCAAGCGCCTCGATATTCTCTATCAGCTTAAGGCTGATTTTTTGCGGGCAAAAAATATAAAGTTCTTCCGCTTCGCCGGGGATGTGATTGCTTAGATGTTCTGTGATTAATTTTATTAAGCGATCTTGTGTAACGCTTCGTGTTGGTCTGTTTAATGATTTTGCATGACCCTTAAAATCGATATCAATAATGGCTTTGGAATCCACGTGTCGATAGAGCCTTAGCATTTGTGGTGATATTTGATCTATTAAATCACATATTGAGTTTTGGGTTTTGTAGATATAGGCTGAGTTGCTGCCACATACCAAGATAAGTATATTTTTATTGTGCAGATGGGGCATGGTATTGGGAATTTTCATATAAGTAGGTGTGTTTTAATAATCAACTAACATAATCCGACTTGATCCCGCATAAATTATTTTTTATTAATATTGATGCGAGATAAGCCAATATTCGCTTATCGTAATATGATTAAAATGCAAGATAAGAAATTATTCGGATGTTTATTAAATTGCGATAAAGTTATTAGTTAGATGCTTTCCAAACCCAAGAATTCATAACCCGATTCACGCGCTTCGGGGATTAGTTTTTTTAGTATCTCGATAGTACGCAAGCGATCTCCGCCGCCATCATGGAAAACGATGATGTGCTTATCTGCTTTTAGGGATTGCATAATGGAATTTACAGCATCTTCCACATTTGGGTTGTCCCAATCGCGCGAATCTATGGCGGCGCCTACAATGATGTATCCTTGTTCACTGATCGTGTCTATTGCATGAATCGTTTTTTCTTTGGTTGGCATGGTATTAACATCGTAGGTAAGACGGAAAAAACGTGGTTTTTTACCGGTTAGGTTTTGGATTAATCGTGTTGTACTGGCGGTTTGATTAAGTATTTCTTGTTTGGGAATTTCATCCAAATGCGGGTGATCGTAACTGTGATTGCCGATTGTGAACAAGGGATCGTTTAGTAAGGTTGCGATTTCCGGCCAATATTCCAATTGTTCGCCAACTACAAAAAATGCAGCGGGAACATTTTCTAATTTGAGCAGATCGATGATAAGCGGTGTCCATTTTGGATCCGGCCCATCATCAAAAGTTATAAATATGGATTTTTCCGGGAGCTCATCGCCGTAGCGAGAAATTATGTACCCGGTTGGATTAGTTCCGGGCGGAGATGGTTTGGCGCTAACGGTTAAAATTTCGCCTTTGGTTTCGTGATATACATATTGAGGTGGATCCAAGGTATTGCTGATTTGTTTGGTTGGATTCTTAAGAAGATTCCAAACAATTTGATGCTCTGTGCCTAACCTATAAATGCCAACTCCCTGCACATCGTTAGATATTAGTTGGTTAAGTTGTTCTTGTGCCTGATGCGGGCCGAGTAACCAAATCGATTTTTGAACAAATACAGCTAAGAGATTGCCGGAGTCATCATCTATCGCCAGATTCGAACCCAGTTTTTGCGCTTCGTAGTTAGAAGCCGAGAAACTTAATTCTTGTGGTGAGGCTGATGTACCGGCCGATACGTCAGCTCCAAATTGACCAATCATTATTATTAATTTGTCTTTTGGTACCAGCTTAACTACACGGGCTAGCTTTTGGGTGAACCAATCGGTGGGAGCCGGCGCGGTATTTAGATTTAGTTGATTGTAAGCATGATACATGTTCACGAGAACGCCATCGCAAGCACCGGCAATATCTGCGAGGTTGCCGTTGTCCGCATCAACAGTGACATAAAGGTTAAGGTTGTTTTGCGCAAAAAGAGTATCGGTTTCTTTAATGAATTCCAAGAATGAATCTTCCAAATCAGCCGGTACCGCAAAGCTGATGACGGCTCCTTTGGCCGCATCAGCTTTAACGGATTTAACCAACTCCATTGCCACGCAATTTCTGAGCTCCGGGTTTTGCAGTATTTTACGCGTTTGATCCAAGTAAATACCTCGAGTGTCTTGGTTTTGATACAAAGGCAAGACATCCAGATCTGTTGCTAGGGCAACTTCTTTTATCTTGGGATAAACACGTGAATCTATCATGCAATCATCCGTTGTTAAGAAGTACCAATCGGGAATGATGTAATCCAGATTTTCAGATTGCAGTTCTATGGCGTTTTCGCTATTACTGTCGGATTGCGAAACATAAGCGAATTTGCCAAGCGGCCAGGTCTGCTCTCGCGCCGCTGGAACGATAGCGTTTATTGTATGCACTAGTGTATCGCGAACGCTATCGGAATTTAGCGGTGTTTGAATCGCTAACACCAGCAGCACGAGGCCAGAACCCATTTTGAGTAAAGGCATGAGTAAGAACATATTTCTAAGTTGGTTCCAGCACAGTGCCCAAGCGTTCCAATTTATTCCAACCATATCGGCGGCCTCGCAAGATGGCAAAAATGGCGCGCAATATGGTTATGTACAGAAATTGTCTGTAGTAGAATCGCTGAACAAAAGCCATAAGTAATAAGCGTTTGGGTTTTTTATCAATGATAAAGGCATACATGGCACTGATCAATTCCATGGCTGTAAAGAATAAGTAACCCCAAAATATAACTCCGAAAGATCCACTAAACAGCGCGATAAGGAACACTATGTCTCCTATGGGCGCGAGGATGGGAAAGACAATCTGAAAGATGAATATATTAGGGAGCGATATCCAGCCCACTCTGCCTTTAAAGAACAGTTTGTAATGTTTGCCCAAACATTGGAAGGTGCCAAAGCTCCATCGGAATCTTTGTTTGGCTAAAGCTGAGAGAGTTTGTGGAGCTTCCGTGTAAGAACGGGCATTGTGCGCATAAACTATTTTACCGCCGGCTGCGAGCAATCTAATCGTTAAATCCGCGTCTTCGGTTAGGGTATCATCTTCATATCCGCCGATTTCCAAAATTTTGTCTTTTTTCCAGGCACCTGTGGCACCGGGTACAACGTTGATAGCATTTAATTCTTCGAGTGCATTGCGGTCAAAATTTTGCGCGGTTATATACTCCAAAGCTTGGAAAGCGGTTAACGCATTGCAAACATTTCCAACCTCGATGTTTCCACAAACCGCGTCGACTCGTTTATCGGCAAAAGGTTTAATGAGCTCGTCGATAGCCTGTGTTTGTAAAATGGTATCTCCATCAATTGTTACAACCAGTTTATATTTGGCCAGGCGCATCCCAAGGTTTAATGCGGATGATTTTCCACCGTTGCTTTTACTTATAAGTTTGATTCTATCATCAGTATCCACAAATTTTTGTACCACTTCGGCGGTTTTATCCGTACTGCCATCATCAATTACCAAAGCTTCGAAGCGTTTGTGGTCGCTTTTTTGCAGTGCGGTTAAAGTCATCGCAATGGTTTGTTCTTCGTTATAAGCGGGTATTAATACGCTAACCCATCGGATTTGTGTATTTACTTTTTTGCGATGGCGTTTAACGGATCTGCTGGCAAAAATATACATGAGTAAGATACGTATTAACGAGAATATTGTGGTTACAAGGAACAGTGCTAATACCATGGGCCAAACCATGCTCGTCATGGTGGAAACTGTCTGAATAGCTCTGGCAAAAATCGCTTCATTGCGCTCGAGTGTGGGCATTACATCATTTTTGCTTAATCCAACAGCTTCATTGATGCCGGTAAATCGATATCCTGCATTTTTAGCTTCGGGAATAATTTCCGCCATTGCTATTACCGTTTGCTCTCTATCTGAACCACTGCCTTGGAAAGCGAGCAGGTGCGTGCCGTCATCCGCATTGTTAAGATCTGTGCGGACGTTGTTTATTATTTCTGCAGAGGAGGCGCCCACTTTCCAGTCTTTTGCATCGATGTTGGCGCGGACAATAAAGAAACCAAGTTCCGATATGTCTTTTATGTGTTCCGCGTCGCTGGTACTGGCAGGCAATGAAAAGCTATGATATTGCCTTAAGTATAAACGGGTATTAGCTAAGAGTTCTTGTTGAATTATTTTTTGAGTTTGATTGACGTTATCAATTAGTACTTGTCTGCTTACAACATCCGCATCAACATAATCTCCACCGCGATTACCGATAATGTGCCCGCGGTCGGCTATTGTTTTTAGCAACTCGGGATATTTTTCGGCGCTCGGTGTTGTTACAAAGAAGGCGGCTGTTATTTGATTTTGGTCTAAAATATCTAAAATTTTGGGTGTCCAAACAGGATCGGGTCCGCCATCGATAATCATTACAAGTTGTTTTGAACCTTCTTCTTTTCCGATGGCATTCAGTTCATAACCGCTCGGTAAATTAATGTAACGACCGCTGGTAATGTAACCGGCGTCGTTAGCGGTAAATATGATGTTACCGTTTTTGGGAGTGTTGGATAGATGATATACCTCGGGTTTACCCGTAACCGCGATAGAATCTAGTGGTGGCGGGGATTTTATAGAGGTATTATCTGCAGATATATTTCCGGCAAAATTCCAAAAGGTTTCGTCTTCGGAGCCGAGGCGCCATAGGGCTAATCCGGCAATGTTTGATTGGCTGATGAGATGCCATTCGTTCCAAAGCGCAGTTCCATCCAAAAGCCAAACCGCATGTAAATTATTATTTACATCACGATAGCCATAGAGCATGTTTAAAGAAGTGCTATCCAAAATTGGTAAAGCATCGGATTGCCGGGCTATGGACATGGCTTGCCCGTAGGTTAAACTTTGAGCGGTACTTTCGGAGTCGTTTAGGTTCCAATCGTAAGCATACGAACCAATGCCGGCTATTAGTTTTGTGGGAGTTATGTTGTCGTAAAAGTATTGGAATGATTGTACAAACCAATCTTGGCTGGCGATTGGGCCGCTTTCACTTGATGCATAGTGCTCGCCGGTTAAACCAATCACAACAAGATCGGCATATTCATCTATTGCTTTTAGATTGTAAGATCTGTTTCCGGCAGGGACTACAATCTGCAACCAAAGATTTTTATCATGCAGTTCATTTGATAGTTCGGCAACAAGGTGCAAAAAGTTGTCGCTGTCCGTTTCGGATAGATTGTTAATATCAAGAATTAAACCTTGAGTTCCATTGGTTTTAAGAGTGTTCGATACATTTTGGATCAAGCAAGTTCTAAGAGCGGGTGATGATATCAGTGACTGAAAACTTTCGTAAAACACAGTTTTGCCATCACTGTTGGTTAGACGGGGAACAATGGCAATATTTAAATTGCGCAGATTGTTGTTAATATTTTGATCGATTGTAGTGTTTGGTGCGCACGATGCATCTTGGATGGTAAACCAATCCGGATACGCGATATCTATTTTATCCGCATTGGCCTCCAAAGAGTGGATGCTATTTATATCATTTTGCAGAATGTACGCACTAACCAATTTATCTTGTTTGGGTGCGGGAATCAGTATTTTAGTTTCACTGGCTGGCATTAAGCCATCAGGTTTTTTTGTATTTTGTTCTTGCGACCATTCTTTTGTCATGTCGGGCGGTGTTGCCCGGACAACCGGAAGTTCACTGATAGGTACAGAAATCATGCGAGATTCCACCAATGAGTGGTAGATGGGCAATTTGGGAATAATGATTATTCCGGCTATTGCTATGCCAAAGACTGTGATCATGCCTATTGTAATGGAGACGAACATGCTGACTGTATAGTGCCAGCGCTTCCGGGTAGGATCTTCGAATACCATACCGTGGAAGAAATTATGCACGTAACTTGTGTTTAAGTTTTGGTGCAATTTATTAAGATTTTTTCGTTTCCATCGATCGATCATCTATTAAAGGCGATTAATTGGATGATAAGATCGTTTATTTATACAGATATAACATCTACTAAGATAAGAATTGCTCGGATGGCCAAAGATTGATAGCTGGCGGTTTCTATGACGTATAGTTATATCCTAGCCCATTACTAGGTTTTGTCAAACAAAGCTTGTGGATAGAAAAAATAATAAAAAATAAAATAAAAAGGGCTAATTAAGCCGATTTTTAACGAATATATATCAATTAAATTTTTTTATTTTATTACCGTGTTGATCCATTTTTCTTTAATAGTTATTGGTGTGATCAGGTCTACATTTCCGGAATTCAGTAGTGTGCGGTAAACATTAACGCGATAAGCGGATTCGGCCCAAACCTCGCGAGTTTGGGGGTCTGTGGCGTTTAATAGGGTATTTTGTCTAGCCTCCAGCATAGATTGGAGCCACTCTTTTTCAGGAATCCCATCAGCGGGGCTCCCGCCGGCATTTTGGGTAGCTTTTCCTATGATGGCATTTAAGCCGTCGGGGTCGTTGCCGTTTCCGTGTTGGATAATTGTGTCGTAGATGAATGCACGAGATAGAGAAAGGTCGAGGTCGATGGAATCGGCCGCGCGCATGGCGGGCAGGTAATATAATTCATCGGTAATTTCATTTTGTGCTTGGCGAAACAGCGGGTCGAGTGCGGCTCTTTGCCAAGCCTCGGGGTAGCCGGATAAACCGCTTAGTGAGTCGGATTTTGTATTTGCTAACTCTTCCAGACGGGTTGTGTATTTACTTAAAACATTACCGGGGCGGAGTTGGTTGTATCGTTTTACTACCAAATTTGCGTCACCGGTTGCTGTTGTAAAACCGGATTTGCCCGATGTGTATCCACGGCCATCATCTAAAGTTTCAATAATCGCGTAAGATGGAAAAAATTCTCCACTTTCAAATAAATTGGTTAACGAATACATCACTTGTTTTTCACCGGCGTTCATCCATCCATCATCGGAAAATGTATTTCGTGCGCTTAAATCTGCTTCGATATTATTTGCGTATTGCATAGCCTCGGATTTGTTGTAAGCGGCGGAGTTATATATGGGAGTGTCGATGGAGTAATTTACAAAAAATACATCAGGCACGTCGATAACCTGTTTGTTCCATGTATTGCCATATAACTCGCGAGCAATTTTTTCGCTGGTTATCCAATGTAAATATCCGCCAACACCCACAGCGTAGACTTTTGGGTCGGTTTGGATTTTTATCAAGTAGGCACCGGGGCGAATTGTAATATTGCCTGCAAGGGGCAGGGTGGCAATGTCTTTATCGTTCACATTTATTATGTTTTGCCGGGTTTCTTGATGCCAAGAATTATAAGTAGAGGAATTAGGGAAAACATATCGCCCACCATCATCGCTTACGTAGTATACAGCCGAGGACGAGCCTTTTATTAAGGTCCCACCGGTTATCGCCGCTTTTGTACAGCCGGCACTTAAAAAGCCAAATGCTAAGGCAGATGCTATCGTAATGGATATCATGAGCGGCTTCATATAATTAAAACCTATGCCGAAGCTAGGAAATAGTCAAGGGGATAAACTAACTTCTAAAATAACAACCCACTACGCTCTACGAGCTACGAGGGTCAAGAATAATAAAGAACGAACTACGAACTACGAACTACGAACCACGAACCACGAACAACCAATCGAGCTCAGCTCGACGAACACTAAGAATCTGAGAATCCCATTTCGCTAAAGCTATGTGGGACGCGTCTGGAATCTAATCTTTTTGAACTGCCAAATACAAAATACCAAATACCAAATACTGGATCTAGGTACTAGGTACTAGGTACTAGGATAAGCATTTGAGAATCTAAGCATGTTGAACTGCTAGATGGAATCGAGCTGACCAGCTTAGCTGGTACCGCTCGACAAGATACAAGATACCAAATACCAGACATCAAATAACGGAAAAATGGATATTAGGATGAAAGAGATACGGCAAAAATTTGTGATTTGGGGTTAAAGACTTGATTAATTATCCATTCTGCGCTATACTCACACGACTTTTAGATTATGACAAGTATACGCAATATTGCGCTAATCGCGCACGTAGATCATGGGAAAACAACCCTGGCTGACGCTCTTATTAAACAGAGCGATAGCATAACCAGCCGTGCCATGGAAGGCACGACTATTTTGGATTCCAATGAGTTGGAGCGCGAGCGTGGTATTACCATTCTCTCCAAAAATTGCGCGGTTATATATAATGATGTGAAAATCAACATTGTAGATACTCCGGGGCACGCTGATTTTGGCGGAGAGGTGGAGCGTGTTATGAATTTGGTGGATGGAGCGCTATTGCTTGTCGACGCTAAAGAGGGCCCTATGCCTCAGACACAGTTTGTTTTGAAAAAGGCGATTCAGGCAGGGCATCGAATCATCGTCGTCATCAATAAAATAGATAAGCCTGATGCGAGGCCGGATTGGGTGCTTAACCAGACATTTGATTTGTTTGTGACTTTGGGAGCGAGTGATGCTCAGGCGGATTTTCCGGTTGTTTACGCATCTGCCAAGCAAGGTGTTGCGGGGTTGGATGAGGATTTATCCAAGATGAAAGATATTAAGCCGCTTTTTGAGACGGTTGTGAAAGAGATTCCTGAGCCGAAGAATGATGTTAATGGAACATTGCAAGTTAGCGTGGCCAATATTTCTTATGATAATTATCGCGGAAAGATGGGAATTGGGCGCGTGATTCGTGGAGTTTTTAAACCGGGCAATGTGGCATGGATTAATCGCGACGGAAAAATCGCGAATGCAAAAGTTTCGGCCGTGTATTCGTTTAAAGATTTAGGTAAAGTTGAGGTCACTGAAGCGGAAGCCGGGGACATTGTTACTTTTGCGGGAATTCCCGATATTCAAATTGGTGAGACATTGGCAGACCTAAACAATCCGGAAGCTTTGCCGGTTATTTCGATTGAGCAACCGACTGTGAAGATGAGGTTTGGGGTGAATACTTCTCCATTCTCGGGCAACGAAGGAAAATATACAACATCCAGAAACATAAAAGAGAGGTTAGATCGTGAGTTGCAAAATGATGTAGCGCTTCGTGTAGAGGATTCTACGGAACAGGGTGAGTTTGTTGTATCCGGCCGTGGTGAATTGCATTTGGCAATTTTAGTCGAGAAGATGCGTCGTGAAGGTTTTGAACTGCAGGTATCTCGCCCGCAAGTAATTTTTATAGAAAAAGATGGAGTGGTTACAGAGCCGTTTGAATCCGTATCTATTGAGTGCCCCGAGGAGATGGGTGGATCTGTAATCGAGGAAGCAGGGAAACGCCGTGGTGAGATTATTGATATGCGCATGGAGAATGGATCTACATTTATTGATGCAATTTTTCCAACTCGCGGTTTGATTGGATACAGATCTCAATTTGTACGCGCCACAAAAGGCCGGGGTATAATCAATTCCGTATTTTTGGAGTATCGTCCTAAACTTGGTAATATCGAAACGGCTCCGCATGGATCTTTGGTAGCATTTGAACCGGGAACTGCAGTATCATATGGATTGCTGAATGCGGAAGAGCGCGGGCAACTGTTTATTACACCGGGAACAAAGGTTTATGAGGGAATGGTTGTGGGGCAAAATGCCAAACCCGAGGATATGGAAGTTAATGTTTGTAAAGAAAAGAGATTAACCAATATGCGCTCCAAAGGTGATGGTGTTTCGGAAGTTTTAGACGCGCCGAGGATTATGACTTTGGAAGAAGGAATGGAATATTTGGGAGATGATGAGCTTTTAGAGGTTACTCCAATATCACTCAGAATCCGCAAGAAGCTCTTGAAGATGCATGAGAGACGCCGCGCGCAGGGAGCGAAGTAAATAAATAATTACAAAAATGAAATTCGTAGGGGTAATACCTTGTGTTTACCCGTTCTGTCGCTGAAAGCGGAACTAAACAACATGGAATTAAAATAATTTGTAGAGACACCTCGGATTGAGGCGTTTTTGCTTTAGAGGATTTTTATCTTGGGCGTAATGGGCTTGATTTTTAACCGTATCTTTGGTATTAATTAGCTGGTTCTTTTGAAACAAAGCAGCATGAAAGGAGAAACCGGATGGAGCGATTGTGCAGTATTATGCTCTATCAAGAAAGATTGGCGCTTTACGCACTGATTCTTGGGTTAGTGCTATTAATCTCTGCAAAAATTTTACCACTTAGGTTATTGGCGAGGGTGAGCACATTGCCATGTTGCTCTCCTAATTGGATAACATCTTGGGGTGTGGTAATTTTTTACATTAGTGTAGCGTTTTACGTTATGTATGTTTTGGTTGTTGGTTTTATTTCTATCAACTTACCATTTGCCATACTGTTCTTCTTTATTAGCGAAGCCATGGATTGGTTGGACGGACGCATGGCGAAAGCTATGAAAAAATTCGCGATACCTAGGACGGAGATTAGTGTTGATCGTGGAGAATGGGGAGACCCGGCCGCAGATAAGGCCAAGCACTTGCCCGCGGTTGCCGCCATGATGTTGGTTGGAGTTTTTACTCCTTACATCGCCATACCGGCAATTTTGGTTGATGTTATAGGTACTTTCGTGAGAAAGCCGTTTACCCAAGAACCTTTTGCCAAGATTGGTCTGTTCATGTGGATCAAAGATAACCTTAGGCAATCTAAAGCCTCGAAGGTTGGTAAAGTTAAATCTTTCTTTTGGGTAGTCGCAATCATCGTGGCAGTTCCTTACCAACTTGGTTGGTTGGCGCCCGGTTATCTCCCGGATGTTATTTTGGGCATAGCATTGCCGCTCGGTGTGCTTTCGGTTATCTCCAGAGTAAAGATTAGCCGAGAGGTTGATCGCGCGGTTGATGAAGTCCAGGCTGTTTTTTGAAGAGTTGCTAAGCTAAAAACCTCTCATTAGAGAGGTATTTTTATTTATCAATAAACCATCGGAGTTATAGTCGATGATTGTTTATTAAAGATAAAAGTTTTTTTAATTAAAAACCGCTAACGAGTAGCGGAGAGGCGGGAAAGGGCGAGGTTAAAAAGTTCGGCTTCACTTTTTGGGTTTACACCGAGCCTTTTAGCCAGAGAGCTAATCATGGCTTCGCGGATCGAGTTGCTGACTAGTTCGGCTAACCGCGTATGAAGCCCTGCGAATTGCAGGGTTGTTTTGTGATTAGGGTCCCAGCAGATAGCTTGGCAATCTGTGCCGGTGGCTAACTTGATTTTGCCACTGCGGTTTACAATACCGAGATCTACCATGACAGATGCTTTTGCCATGGCAACTGTATGCATAAGTTCCAAGGCTGCATTTTCCGTGAGGTTGCGGTTGATGGTAATGATGATATTGATTGTACCCGATTGAACAGGTATTTGGCCGGCTTCTTCGTCGTAAGCGGCGTGTTCACCGGGGGCAACGGCATTACCAAGGCCAACAGTGCAATAAGTTGAGATAAGAAGACCTTTGTTGCTTCTTACAATTGCACGACCCAGAAAGGTTTGTGAGGCCGTGGTTAGCATGGCTATGGTTTTTGGCAATTGCATGCCACGTTCGGCAATGAATTGCTTTGCATCTGCTTGAAGATCAAGTATGGTCCGTATATTATCTTTTGGCAAAGTACGGTTTATTACGTAACGGATTCCGTTACGACGACCACCGCCAATTGGTGCCCAGCTGAGGCAAGAAACCGGTTTGGAGAAGTATAGAGCGGTATAATGGGATGTGTTTTTTACATGATGCATCCACTCTCCTTGGTTGGGCGAGTTGCATTGTTGCTGTTTTGTAGGATAATGTCAATGCATGATGTTATATCAAGTAATATTATTAGCAATTTTAGGGGATTTGATTTTAGGAGATCCTAAATGGTTACCGCATCCGGTTAGATGGATGGGTTTTTTTATTACTTACTTGGAGAAAGGATTAAGGATTAAAGTGAAAAATTTGAGGTTGGCAGGTGTGTTGTTATGGCTGATAATTGTTGGCGGAACGGCGCTGGTATCAACCGGAATATTGTTGATGGCAGCTTGGTATAATTTTTGGTTTGGTTTGGCGGTGAATGTTATCATGATTTTTTATGCTTTGGCCATTAAGTCGCTTACCGATGAAGGTTGGATAATTGCTAAAATGTTAAAAAAAGGCGACATACAATCTGCGCGGAATAGATTACAAACTATTGTTAGCCGGGATTGTTCCGGGGAAGATCAAAGAGGGGTTATCCGTGGAACCATAGAGACTATTACAGAGAATCTATCGGATGGAGTTATAGCACCATTATTGTTTGCAATGATTGCAGGCGGTCCGCTGGCGCTAACTTATAAAGTGGTAAATACATTGGATTCGATGGTGGGATATAAAAATGAGAAATATAGAGATTTTGGTTGGTTTTCGGCGCGAGTCGATGATGTTGTTAATTATTTTCCGGCGCGGATTACAGGATTGCTTATTATTATCGTTGCTGTCTTTACACGGCAACATCCAATCGAGGGCATGAAAGCTTGGATCCGTGACGCGCAAAAAGGCCCATCGCCAAATGGTGGGATTCCGATTGTGACATTCGCCGGCGCAAGGGATATTGAGCTTGGTGGTGATTGTTTTGCGCAAGATGGAAGTAAGGTTTGTATTCCTAAAGTTGGCGGGAAACGCGAGGAATTGTCGCTTGATGATATTAAGTGGGCGAATGGGTTTGTTTACTTGAGCGTTACGGGGTTTGTGATGTTTATTGGGTTACTTTTTACCCTGTTTCCAAAGATTTTCAAATAAATTGAGATATCCCAGTGTAAGGGATTTGTTTTTTATACGGATTGCGGTGACGGGTTGGATATCGTCGGAGTAAATAATGTTGAATATTGTATCAACTGCCGGGTAGATGTGTAATCCGGCCGGGTTTTGCATGTTAGCCGGTAGATAGCGGATATCGTACATGCCTTCGGGGGTTGTGTGTGGGTTGATGGCGCCGCGTTGTGGTTCGTAGCCAATCATTTTGATGCTAAGTTGTTGCCCGCGCGCCACATCGTGATATTTATTCCAGATTGGCAGCATGGTTGTTTTCATAAAAATATCTCCACCGGTACCGAGGACGTATTTTGTAGATTTTTTGGGGAGGGTTTTTATAAGACCGGTTAGGAGATTTAAGTATTCGATATTTCCCTCGTGAATGGTGATCTCTTGCGCGCCGGTTTTTTGCATAGCTTCTATTTGCGCGGAGACGGTTTTAGCTAAATCGGTTTTGTAAGAAAAACCTTCCACAAAGATTTTTGGATCGGTAGTGGTTAGTTGTTTTTTGCCATTAACAAGGGATTCGGAAATAAGCTTTTTTTCCAAAAGATGGTTGATTGATGTGTAAACAATATTACGGTGGAGATTGGTTTTGGCGATTACGGGGCCTGCCGTGCAAGGGGACTCGGCAATTAATGCTGCGTAAACCTCCGCATCATTGGGGCTTAAGTCAAGTTCTATAAGACTGTTTATTAAGCTAATTTTAGCCATATTTGATATTATATCACCCAAAAGGGTTGACAAAAGTGGATAAGTATGCTATACTACATTGTCAAGCTGAAATATAGCTTGATTGTACCACGAAAAGCAGTACCTTCGAAAAACAATCGCAATTTAAATCCGCCAAAGGCGGAGGAAGGTTTTACCATGATTAATGTAGCATTGTATTGTGCGGTTTCCTGTGGTTCGGAAGATTTTACTTATGGAAACAACGGCGCTGTAAAACACGACATCGAACGTATGTTCGGCGAGAAGATTGAGCTGAAAAGTTTTGGCGGAGATCTTCGAACGAACAATAGTTTGTTTGTCGGTGCCTGTGCTACGGCTGATGTGGTCGTGTTGGATCTGTTGGATTCATTGGGTTCTAGCAAGGCTATGGACGTTGTAGAGTCGAATCTTCGCAAACAAAATCCGAAGGTTTTGATTCTGCGTCACACGGATGGCTATGAGCCCGGACACAACAAGATCTCTTGTTGGACCGATGACCGCATCATCCAGGCGTTGGAACTTGCACGTGCGAAAAAGCAGGGGGAGATTGCGATGCTTGTCGTGGATGACAAGATCTCGAATCTCGCTGCGGCACGTCAGCAGTTCTCGGCCGAAGTCGTAACGACGACTTCGTACATTCGAGCGATCGAAATTATGTCGACGCTCAAGGTGCGTGAGGTCGCAACGGATCTCATGATGCCTTGTGAAGCCGCTGATCAAGGTCGTGAAGGTCTGGAATGGGTTGGCAAGCTCGAACCCATGGGGATCTTCGTTGCGCTAAAAGCTATAGAGGTTGGCGCGGTGGCTTATGTCGTAAGTGACACGAGCCATCATGACCATCCTGCGGCGCATGCGGCAACCCTACTCAAGCCGAATGAAAAATCTATCATTTGGCATACCGGATGTCGAATGACGTCCTCGCATTGGTCAGACAGTCCGGTGAAAAACTGGATTGAAACCATCTATCGTTAACTCTCATCGACCTAAGCATGTCGTTAAAGTGCTTTTTTTGTTTATTTGATATTTATTACTAGGACAGCTACACTCTTTTTATATGAATTACGTACAAGCGATTAGCGATTTTTTCGTAAAGAGATCGCAAGGTGTGGAGTTTGAGCCGGCTTTATTGCAGAAGTTGGAAAAAGATAGACAAAGTTTGGATGAAGATGGGCTGATTTTGTACATCGAAGCCAAGGATGATGTAGAAGAGGAGATTAAGGAAATTAAGAATGGAGTAATGGCGTTAAAATACGAAGGCTCTTTTCCGTCGCGGAGCGTACTAAAGAGATTGTGATCGCAAAAGCCATAAGTGCTAAGCGTGCAAATATAATGTTTCAATTTTTAGCTGAAGCTGTATCGCTTTCCATAGTGGGAGGGTTACTTGAAATTGGGCTCGCGGCCATTGTTGTGCTGGTAATATCAAACATGAAAATATTGACGATTGTGATGTCGCTAACAGGGTCGCTTATTGGATTTTGTTTTTCGGTTTTTGTGGGAATTTTCTTTGGGATTTATCCGGCTTGGAAGGCGATTAGGTTGGGCCCGGTTAATGCGCTACGGAGTGAGCAACCGATAATCATCAAAAATTGTTTATAAAAGATCTTTGTAACAAAGCGGATCGCAAGCGGTTAAGGAACCAGTGTTGTTATATGAGCGATTGCGGCAACCTCCACAATGGCTAAGAGATTTACATGATTTGCAGGGTTCATCGTATTGTAGCCGTGCTCGTAATGTTTTAAAAAGCGGGGATTCCAACCAAATGGAATACAGATTGTTTTTATAGATGTTACCGGCTGATTTTCTAAAAAATGGACACGGGTAAACTTCGCCTTTTGGGTCTACAACACATGCGGCGATACCGGCAGAACAGCCACCATGAATACCATTGAAAGTTTGTTGTTTTGCCGGGTCCAACAAAGCGATGAGGGGGCTGGAGTATCTAAGTATATCGCCGGCTTCGTAAAGCGAGTTTAGTAGCTTCTCCGTTTCCATGAATTCTTCTTTATTTAAGAGAAAAGAAGCTGGTAAGTTTTCGGTTTGGATGCAGATATTAAATCCAATAGGGACGCCAATGGATTTAGCTTTTTTTACCAAACTTAAAATACTATCTTTATTTTTTTTGTGGATGGTGGCAAATAAATAGCAATCGATACCTTGATCCATGAGTGCTTTTGCGGTTATAAAATTTTTTTCACCGAACAGTCTTACATCGGAAACGGAGTCGCAGCTAAGGTGTACCAAGTCAAATGCTGATATTTTTTTTTGATTTTCCGGGTTTTGAAATAGAGTCCCGTTTGATTGGAGTACGAGCCTGAATTTATGTGGTTTTGATTGAATAAAATCCAATATTTCTTGAAAATTTGGGTGCATAAAAGCCTCTCCGCCGGATATCGTGAATGTCCATACATTATTCTCTGTCGCGAAATTAAAAAGTTGCTTAAAGGTATCGATGGGTAGATCGATGGGTTCGAATTTACGGTTGTAACAGTGTTTGCAGTTTAGATTGCATCTGGTCGTAATTTCAACCTCCAAGATGTGCATTCCCAATGGTGCATCGGTAGTCTTTTTCATATTCGTTGTTATTAGATAATTTACGCCAAGCTAAGCAACCTCCCAAGCATTTAAAACGTTTTAGGCAATTGCTACAATTTTTGGGCCATGATTGATTTTTAGCTATAGATCGGAATGGTTTAAAGCCTTTACCATTTTTCCATATGGAGATGATATCGGTTTTTAGCATATTACCACAAAGGAAATCATTATTTTGAAAATATCTGCAAGGATAAACATCAGCTTTGTAATCAACGACAAGCTTGTATTTACCGGCAGCGCAATGTGGCAGGGGGATGGCGGCATCAAAGAAACAAGCATCATTTCTAAAAATATTTTGCATTCCATGTCTAAGCTTGAGTTTTTGAAGTGGAATAGTTTGTAAAAAAGCCAAATAGCTAGATATAAGAGCATCAAAAGAATTCGGTTTTGTTGAGAGTGCTTTTTGATCTACACCTAAGTTAAAAGCATGATAAGCAACAGGATACTTGGAAAAATAGTTTTTTATTGAATCTAAATTTTTTATATTCCGCTCTGTTACAACTGTATTAATGCCGATTTTTGGCACCAAATCAAAAGCTATTTGTAAGTTTTTTTCTACTCTATCGAATGATTTTGCCAGCCCTGTAGTTTGGTTGTGTTCTTCGTTAATTCCATGGATGGAAAAAATAAGCTCATCAACATTAGATAATTTATTTTTATTTAGCTCAATAACTCCATTAGTGTTTACGGCGTTAAATTTTATGCCGATATTTTTAGAAAATTCAAAGAGAAGTTCTACATCCTTATATAGAAAAATTTCACCACCACTAAAGTATAATTGGCGAACCCCTAAAGCATACAGATCTGTAATAATTTTTTCCCAGGTTTTTAAGTCAAGATCTTTATAACGTTCTGTTGGAGTACAGGCTCTAAAGCAGAAAAAACATTTTTGATTACAATTACGAGTCAATTCAAGTTGGGCCATTTCTGGATGCTCGATTGCGAGATCAAAAAGTTCTTTATATGAAAAATCGTATGTATCTATTTTCATATGAGGATACCCCTCAGTTTACAATAATCAATAAAATCTCGCGGTGCATCGGTTTTGTGGTTTTTAGCAATTTCTTCAAACCAAACAGCGGGCTGACCTTTGAGGAATATAAAATCAAAGCGGTCATAGACCGCGATGATATGATTTTTCTTTTTCCATGCCAGTCTTGGGTTTATTGTAAGATTACTTAAATTGCCCATAACTGGAGAATGGATTAGTCCCCGTTAATCAAACAACCGTTTTTTTTGAACTCAGTAACATTCATTTTCCAGTCGGTTACTGGTTCATTAGCGGAATTTTGAGACTCGCTACCTTCTTTAGAAGGCTTTTCGTTCTGAGTGTTTTTCATATATATATACAATATACATCGTTATATATTATGTCAATATTTAAAAAACTCGATATATAATCGAGTTTAGGGTTTGACTGCCAGAAAGTATTGGCGGCTGGGCCGTTTAATTTTATCTTCAAATATTTTATCTTCAACCTCAACACTGAGTAATTTGAGGCCAGCTTTTTCCAAAAGAGGTTCGATGTCTTCGGTATTGTAACCACGTTCCACATGACATTCGTGGATTCGTTTATACTGGTCAGGGTCTTCTCTAATAAAGAAATCCATATCCAGTTGCCACAAGCCTTCTTGTTCGCTGGATCTAAATACAGTGAATAGATCATCTATTTCGTTGACGCGGGGTGAGTTTTGGGATGAGGCTTGGATATGCTCTTTAGTATTCATGTCGAATAGGAATAGGCCGCCACTTTTTAAATGTTTACTTACCCGCATGAATGCTTTTTGCATGTCTTCCAGAGTAAGGAGATAATTTAGGGAGTCATAGAAGCAGGTAACGAATTCGATTTTGCTGTGGATTTCGGGAAAATCGAAGTCTCTCATGTCAGCTTGATGAAATATTGTTTCCGGATATTTACTTCTTGCTTGATCCAGCATGGTTGCTGAAAGATCCAGACCTTCCGCCTTGAAACCAATATCATGCAGCATTTTGGTTATGGTGCCCGTACCGCAGGCCAAATCTATTGCCAAGCCTCTTTGTACTGCATGGTCTTCAACTACACGTTGTATAATCGATTCCCATGTTTTATATTTTTTAGCAGTCATCAAACGGTCATAGTAAACCGCGATTACCGTATAAGCTTTGCCATCTTTTGGTTGAGTTTTCATATGAAAATAAAGTTGATATGATTTTGAGAAACGGCAGAATCCTCCGCAATCTTCGGTTGGCTGTTTAGATCTGTCGCATGAATTACAGATGGCGTGATTTTGCGTAAAGCGCCTTGTTTCATAATTAAGCGCATGAACTAGGGATCTTTGATCGTGTAGATCGAGCCTGCCAATATGCCGTGTTCGATCCATTACACAAGGATAGATTTTACCCTGTGTATCAACTGAGATTCTCTTTCGAATTCCGCAACCGTAATAACGTGCTCGCGGGATGCTTTTCTTGGTAGAGAGGAGCCCATTACGTACGTGTGGATGGCCAAAGTACTGTGCGAGGAGTTCTTTAAGGCTTTGGCGCCCAATACTGTTCGTTAATGCAGCACCCGTTTGAATGGTTGGCCGTAAGTGAACGGTAGTATCGTATTTTTCTGCTAACTCGATCATTTGAGGTACATCTTTTACATTGCTGGAATGCAGTGTAGAGATCAGATATGGTTTTACTCCGTTTAATTTTGCACAATCAAGTCCCCTATTTAGCTTATCATATAAGCCGGGACGACGTCGAACCATATCATGAATTGGGCCTACACCATCTAAACTCACAGCTATGCCTAACCCATTTTGCAGGGCCTGCCATAACTCTTTGTTGGCGCTTTCCAGATACTCACCATTTGTGACGATGTAATAGTGCGCGCCACTTTCGTGAATATAGTTTAATATATCACTCAACTCAGGATATAGTGTGGGTTCGCCTCCTGTAACCTCGAATAAACTGATGCCTAATTCACGTAAATGTTTAATGCGTGCAAGTAGTTCTTTTTTTGTTGGCGTGTGGCCATTTAGATCTTGCTTGTGGTAACAGGCAATACAATCGCATTGGCAAGCCGATGTTACATCAAGCAAAACCTGCGTAGGGAGCCCGCATACTTGTACGGTGGTGATTCTTGAATGACATAGAGGGGCTTTATCTTCCAGAAGAATGGAATTTTCAATAAGTAAATTCCATGTGGTGGTAGGTACACCGGATCTTTGCAGTTGGCCACTTTTTATTGAGGTTGCGAGATTTTCATCAACCCAAATAAAAGATGCATACAGCATTGCAGGCGTTAAAACCGCCCCTCCGGGCTCGTATCGAATTACGACTTCAGGGTTGATGTTCCAGATTTGAACTTCGGTTTCTATCTCCGGATCAGTTTTACGAATGTTTGCAATACATGGTGCGCCCAGGTGATGTAAAAGCATAGCTTCCATGTTTACTCCTTTTTGGTTCGAGCTTTGATTTCGTGCAGTTCTTGGTAACTGGCGGGGCTGGAAACATCAAGTTTAGTGATTTGGGCTAAGGCTCGCTCTCTGTTTAAGACGCCAAACCTGACGCGTTCGGCTAGGTAATGCAGAATGATAGGGTAGCTTGTTACGATATCTTCGATTGTGACAAGACCATTTTTTGAACACCATTCATCGTAAAAATAAGCTCCCGGAATTAAACAATCCGTATCATAACCCCCACAGTCTGGGTTTTTCCAGGGAAGATTTTCTTTCTTGATCAGTTGGATATTTTTAGATTTTGATAATCCAAATCCAAATGCACCTCTAACAATTATTAGACCGCTTGGTTTCTCCCAAAATATTGAAAAGTTATTTTGGGGATTTTTTTTTGGCGTGTCACCACCGGTAATTAGCTCGGTAAAGCCTTGCTCGGCCATAAATTTACCGTAAGCTTGGTCGATCATGGTATTACATGTTTTTCCGCAAGGCAGCAGGTGCTGGTCATCGCAGTAGCCGTATACTTCCAAGGTTGTTTTAGGTGTGCCAACGACCTCTATGATTTTGGGATGAGTTTGAACTTGATTACGGATATCAAGAAAGAAATGATTTCTTGTAAGATCCATATGACTAACAATATTTTGAATATTGGCCTTTGCGACTCTGCCTTTAACGCCGGTTTCAATAGTGAATAATGTAAGTTCTGAGCCAACTGCCCTACAAGCTCTTTGTAGATGGAATAGAACCGCTGTACTATCTAACCCGCCCGAGTATGCATACAGAACCCTCTTATTGCAACGTAGATAATCCATCATTTCGTTTTGTGAACATAGCGATAGATTTTCGACGGTTGTTTGTTTTAGTAAATCCAAACAATGTGCGCAAACAGGTTCATCGTTTTGGGTATCGAACTCCATGGGCAAGCCTGAAGCGGGGTCAATAAGGTCTTGGTTTACCGGATAAACACAGAATTTACAGAATTGGGTTTGACTCATTGTCTTTCTCTCCAGCTTGGATTTGTCGAAGTACGACGCGATTAGCGTTGTTTGTTTAGTACTCCGATTACGTTTTTATGTCAAGATGTTTTTACATCCTACTCGTAAGTGCTTTGTGAATGATTTTAAACATTTGGGCAAAGGGTTGGTTGGTAATGATTGTTCCAAATACCGGTTCATCGTAACTAATGAGGGCAATATTATTATTCCAGATTAAAATATCCATCGAGGCTTCGCCTTCGTTTTTATTTAAGACCTTTGCATCGTATAAACCTTTTAGGATTTGCTCTGTTATGGGAAATGTTTTTAAGCCGGAATCGCCGGTTACAATGTCGTGGAGCACGATATTACGTTTTTTTATTTCTTTAAGCGTCCATTCGTAGAAATCTCCGAGAGTTTCTTTCATTTTGGCGGTTGAACCGATGGAATATATCTCGTCGGCTTCCAGTACTTTTTTAAATATCAGTTTTACTTCTTCTTTGCCATCAAAATATTGAATTTGAGGTTTGTTTTTATTTGTGGCATGAAGATCGCGTAAGTCGGGGAGGATGCGTTCGATAGATTCTTGTTTGCGCTTGAGAGTTTCAAAAAGCGCTTCCGGATCGCGGGCGAGGTAAGCCTGGCGCTTGTTTTTAATCTTTTGTGATGTGATGAGGCCTTGGGTTACCAGCGATTCTAATATGCTGTAACAGTGAGGGCGGGCAATCCCCGTGCCTTTGGATACTTGTGCAGGGGAGGATAAGCCTTGTTTGAGCAAATATAAGTAGACCGATATTTCGGCTTTAGATAGACCTAAATCGTATAATTCTTGAAATTCTGTCATAATAGTACATTTTTATTGTATCAAAAAATGTCCTAATTGTCAATTTAATTAGTAATTATTACAAAATATAGACTATTTACTCTTAACAAAAATGGGAAATTTTGATATATTGTTTAATTCACAAAAGGATGTGTCCGGAGTGAATGCGAACCTTTAAAGGAGATGAGCATGGAAAAACAAACAATGGATGATTTGTTGTACATTCTTCGTACCGACGCTCGTTACGTAGCGCTCGAACTTCAATGTGTAACCTGTTATTCAATGAATGTGAGTTGGCTGCCGGAGCTTCAGGATTGGCTGGAAGAGAAAGGGCTGGTAGAGGCTTTTTGTAAAACCAGCAATAAGCGTTTCTTCTTAAAGAACGGTAGGTTGCGGTTACATGCATGTACTTGTGTTTCGCCACAAGAGATCGTGGATTGGATCAAAGAGGCGGAGGGTGCGATTAATCTGTAAACTTTAGACCTAAGCATGTCGTTAAAGTGCTTTTTTTGTTTATTTGATATTTATTACTAGGACAGCTACACTCTTTTTATATGAATTACGTACAAGTGATTAGCGATTTTTTCGTAAAGAGGTCGCAGGGCGGGGAGTTTGAGCCTGCTTTATTAAAGAAGTTGGAAAAAGATAGGCAAAGTTTGGATGAAGATGGGCTTATTTTGTATATCGAAGCTAAGGGCGATGTAGAAGAGGAGATTAAGGAAATTAAGAATGGAGTAATGGCAATAAAATACGAAGGCTCGTTTATACATGCATTTAAAAAAGATGGTTTACTGCAACCAACTCCAACCGGTAAACCATTTGAAAATCAAGATGATGCGATAGAAAAAGGGAAAATGGTTTTTTTAGTTAGCCCTGAAGGGAAAGTAATAAGCTGGTTTAACTCTTTAACCGGGAATATGATCGGGAATCCAACCAAGGTTGATGCGGAGTGGAATAAACGGCTTTGGATCATTGGAATATTGGTGGCGCTTTTTGTAATTTGGATGTTTTTTGGAGGGGGTTTGTTTTAATGCATGATGAATAATGCATAATAATTATGAATAATAAAATTGCAGTTTTTGGATCTGGTTGTTTTTGGTGCAGTGAGGCTGTGTTTAAGCAATTGCGCGGTGTAGAGTCGGTTTTGCCCGGGTATGCGGGCGGGAGTGTTGAACATCCCAGTTACGAGCAAGTTTGTACAGGAGAAACCGGACATGCAGAGGTTGTGAAAGTGGAATATGATGAAGATGTTATCAAGTTTGAGGATTTGCTGACCGTCTTTTTCGCAACTCACGACCCAACCACTCTAAATCGCCAAGGGCATGATGTTGGCGAGCAATATCGGAGTGTTATTTTTTATACGGATGAGATGCAAAAGCAGATGGCGGAAAAATTTATAGCGAAGCTGGAGGAAGAGAATTTATTTGATGGAAAGATTGTGACAGCCGTGGAACCGCTGACTAATTTTTTTGAGGCCGAGGAGTATCACCGCGATTATTATGCCAAGAATCCGGATCAAGCATATTGCCGGGCGAATATAAATCCAAAGCTTAAGAAGTTGAAGGAGAAGTTTGCTGAATTGCTTAAATAACTACTTAACTCGTTATAAACGTTATAAACATTATAAACGTGATAAGCCACATGAAAGAATTAAGTTAGTTAAATAGTTTTTATGGAAGCAAAGATAATTGACAGGGGTTTAAATCCATTTGAGCAAGTGAAATTGCCCGAGATTTTGGTTAAGGAAGAGTGGGGATTGCAGTTGATGTCGGTTTTGAATAGGGCGAGGGATAAAAATTGGGGAAATGGTAGTAGCGAATTATCACAAAAAGTTGATGAGTATTTTTTGGAACACAAATTAGCTGGCGAAATATCGCAAAAGCTGGATGAGTTGGAAGCTATGGGTGTTTATGAAGAGTATCTGTATAATTTAGCGTTGGCTTATGATGATCCTAAACGGTTGGATGACGTGATTGCGCTTGCCAAAAAGCATAAACCGCAAATTATCGATCCGCGAAAAGCGCAAGAAGTTTTTTTTGAGATGATGAAGGAGTTTGATGAGGGTTTTTCGGGTTCTGAAGTAGCTCGAGAAATTAAAAAGGTAAATTTACTAGATATCGCTCAGCGCGAAATGCAGATGAAGGAGGTTGAGGAAAGAATTCAGAAGTTGTTAGAGTTTTTTAAACCTAAAAATCCATTACCACAAAGATTGGTGATTGTGCCCAGCGATCCTTTGGAAAAGGCATCCTCTGGTAGAGGATTTATGTTTGGTGATGAGTGGGTTATAAAATCAAATATAGAAAATCAAGAAAATTTTGATCATGAGTTTTTGCATGGAATAATTAATCCGATTGTAGACAAAATTGTCGCGGAGCTTTCAGACGCGCAAAAACAAAAAATTTCAGAACTGGCATCGAGTCAAATAAAGGCGGATTATGGAGATGAGGTTTACAGTATTTTGTGTGAGGAGTTTATTAGGACCTATGTGAATTTTTACAGATATAGCGATAAACCTCGGAGTTTGGAAGATTTTCGTACTATAATATCGGGAATGAGTGATGAGGATTTTGCTCGTGAACTAAAAAAGAGTGGAAGTTTGAAAGAGAAGTGTCTTAATTTAGGCATTACAAATCGTGAGGAGATGTTGAAATCCGCAAGTGAATATTATGATAAATTTGTAAGAAATGATCTGCGTGCACTAATTTACGGGTTATACCCGGATTACGAATCTAGGCAGGATAAGTCAGAAAGTTTTGAAGAGTTTATCCTGCAATCATTGCCGAATAAATTTAATTAACTCTTGCCATTTGCCATTTGTTATTTGCTATTAAAAAATACTATGAAAAACGACAAAGAATTATCACCAGAGCTTCACGAAGTCGCTCGTATGGGTGGCACAGAAGCTCCGTTTAGCGGGGAGTATTGGAATACACATGAAAAGGGTACGTATAAATGTGCTGTTTGCGGGACCGAGTTATTCTCGTCGGATACCAAGTTTGATTCCGGCACGGGTTGGCCGAGTTTTACGGAACCTGCGAACTTGGAACACATTGAACTAAAAGAGGATGATAAGCTGGGAATGTCGCGAACAGAGGTCACTTGTAAAAATTGCGGTGCGCATCTGGGGCATGTTTTTGATGATGGACCGGCCGAGGCCGGAGGGAAGAGATATTGTATTAATTCGGTCTGTTTAAAACTTGAAAAATTTAGTAACAAATAGCAAATAGCAAAATAACCAATGAAATTTAAATAGCTCTTGCCATTTGCTATTTGCCATTTGTAATCATGATTTTATGGGCTGCGTTTTGTTTTTATGGTAAAATAGTAAAAATTGCTATTTTATTTTTATATGTCTAAAAAGAAAGATTCGTGTTTCAAGAGATACTCACCAATAATTGTGGGTTTTTTGTTTAGTTTGTTTTTTGGCGGGTTATCGATTGTGTTGTTTTTATCCATATCAAGCAGTTCGAATGCTCAACCTATTGCAACCGAAGCGGATTTTGATCCGGATATTGTTTTTAGCGGTTGGCTGAATCAGGATCCTTGGGCTCCCTGCCGGGAATGGGTTGATATTGCTAATTTTGACGATATTGCAAAAGCGGAAGCCGTAACTTGTGTAGAAAAACGCAATGCCGCTTTAAAATCAAGACGTGATTATTATTTGGCTCCGGATCAGGGTTGGCATAAATCCGCAGCTTGTAATAGCGCTTGTACGCAAACATGTTTTTCTGATGCGGCAGCCATTGGCATTACTGTAAATTGCAATAATGGTTATACTCCGCATCCAAAAAGTGATGTAGAGAGAACGATGATTGCTTGCAAGGCTGAATGTTACAAAGTATCTAAAAACGAGGAAGATGCTTTACCGAGTCCGAATCAAGTTATTCGCGAATGTTGCGAAGCTATAGAAGTAAGTGACTTAGCCGAGGATGAGCCGAATTGTTTTGATGGTGTGCAAAATGGCGATGAAGATGGAGTTGATTGTGGAGGATCTTGTGATACGGTTTGCGAATCAGATTTATCGGTTAGTATATCTCCGAAGGAAGTTGAGATGGTTGCAGATGGGAAAACTTCGATGGATTTTGTTGTGACTGTTACACAGGACGGAAAACCGTTAGCCGGGCAAGAAGTTTCTTATCGCTTGCAGGATGAGAGAAGTAGGATTGATGATGATAAAGAGGGTGAGGTAAAGCCGGTATCTGCAAAAACCGACGCAAATGGTCAAATTAAATTTACATATACAAGCGCGGAACAACCGAGGGATTTTGTAACATCGACTTTAGTATTTCAGGCAATTCACCCAAAAGGAAATCCGCAGGCGCGAATCACACTTACTCCGGGGTTTAGTATTTGGTGCGGGAATTGGCAGTGCCAAACAGGTGAGACGCATGCAAATTGCCCCGAGGATTGTGCGCGTGATCTATCTAAACAAGATGCTTATGAGTATATAGTAAAAAAGTACAACGAGATTCCGCTTAATCCATACGCGCGCCAAGGGGTTTGGTGCGCAAGTTGCCCAACCAATAATCGTGTACTTAAGGCTATGGCCATAGAGGAACTTTCATCGGATCAAGAGAAGCTGGAATATGCAAAAAGGTTAAAAGAGCAATACGAACCTTGGGTTTGCGGGTCACAGCAAACACGCGTGATTAACATGTTGGATGGTTTGCGGTTGAGCAAAGACGCGACAGAAAGATCGATAATTGAAAAATATTATGATTACGGACCGATCGAAGTTTTAGCTCCGCCGGTTTTAAATACTTTGGCAGGGCATTTGGCGGTTGCGGTTTATGAAAAGGGTACACCTTGGAGTGATGCCGCTAAGATTTTTGATCTTTGGTTAATGAACAGCCATAGTGTTTATGGAATTTCCGAATGGGAGGATAAGGTAGATGGCCAGGCGCATGGATTTCAGTGCGATCCGCCATTTTATCCTTTGTGCGGAGGAACGTATCAAAGGGTACAGAGGCCGGAGTTGAAATTGTCGTCAAGTGAAAAAGCATATTTTGATTCTTTGGATCAAGTTACAAAAGATAAAATAACTGCGAGTATAAATGAAAGAGCTTATAAGGATGTAAAGGATGCGCAGATGAAGTATATGATAGAGCGGATGATGGCATTTGATGCTCGCGATAAAGTTAGAGTTGTTGTGCAGTGTCCGTTTAACGTAATGATTGTAAATAAGGAGACCGGAGCAAGAGTTGGTTATGATGCTGATGGTAATTTTATCGCGGAAGATGCTGATGTCTACCCGGAGATTCGTGCTTTTGCGGATAATGAAGTTGTCTCTTACTTTATGATGCCTAAAGATGGTGATTATGAGGTTAAAGCTTCGGGAATCGATAGCGGGAAGGCGACAGTGATGACATCTTATCCAACTTCTGATGGCGAGTTTGAAGTGTATGAGTACAATAATATAGATGTGAAGAACGATTCCGGCTTAACTCTTAATTTGGATTCTGAAAAAACCAAAGCAGTACTAACAATCGATGGTAAACAGATAGATCCAAAGCTTCTTGAGAAGGGAGTGGCGGATAGTTCACTAAATTATTTGGTTGCTGTTGCTGAGGGTTTGTATCCGGAAGAAAATGTTCCGGGTTTGGGTGGAGAGGTTTTTTCCGAAGAGTTTCCTCCGCTTATGTTTGAGCCGGTTTTTGATGGTTGGTCTGTGTTTATGTTGATTTTGGCGCTGGGTTTGTTTGCGCTGGGAATCATCTACTTTAATAAGTTACGCAAGAAAGATAAGAAAACTTTGGGAACAGTGGTTTTGGTGCTCTGCATCTTATTGGGTTTATTGTTTTTATTAATTGTTGCGGGGAGGTATGCGGGCGAGCAAGAGGAGGTTGGGAATGACTACAGAACAACATTAAATAATAATGAACAAATAACAAATAATAAAGAATCTCGAACATCGAATGCTGGAAATAGCGAGGAAGTTGAATCAGAGATAGGGGAAAGCTCGTTAAGTTATAAGAATGATGAGTATGGTTATGAGTTGACCATAACACCAAGTTGGGAGGGTTATATGGCAGAGACATTACCGGTTGATGGTGAGAATGCTATTGCGGTAACTCAATTTTATTTGCCCACAGCAGAAGATTCAGAGTACAGCGATAAACCGGGTTGGTTTAAGATGATGACAATCCAGGTTTACACGCATGATTCTTGGGAGTGGGAGCGTAAGGATTGCGAAGAACTGGATATGTGTTGGGATGAGGAGATTGGGAGAGATGCGAATAATGTTTATGCTTGGAGTTATTTTAATGGTATGCAACCAAATGATATTGCCGAGCAAGCGATTATGGACATGCAAGAGATTGTGAAGACGTTTAAACCATCTTCCAATGCTCCAATAACAATTTGGAATGAAAATACGGAAATGGAGATTTATCAAAATTGCGGATTTGGCTATAAGCTCGCGTATCCTAAAACTTGGGTTAGAAAAACAACCGATGAAAGCGCCGAAAATTCAGTTTTCAGCGGAGATAATATTACAATTGCCGTTCACGCATCGGATTATGGAATGAATTTAGATGAATTTGTGGCTGATAGAACCGCTTCGTGGAAGCAGGAACCTATAAGTTCTCGTGATCAATCACGTGATGGTAAAAGATTAATTGCCCGCGAATATTCTGATCCGGATGCGGTTTATGTTTTTTGGGAAGAGGGCGAATATGATTTGGAGCTGGCTGTAACCGGAAGCAACATCGAAGATTTTATAAACGGTGTAAACTTTTTTGGATATTTTGATAACAATATTGTCGGCTCAAGTATCTGCGAATAAGATGTCATAATTGCAAATTGCAAATGGCTAATAGCAAGAGTGTAATAAGTTATATAGTAATATGGTTATGAGGTTTTTGAGGTTTGAGGATATGAAGATTTGGAAGGAGTCGAAGGTTTTGGCTTATGATGTTTATGTAGCGTTTAAAGATTGTCGGGATTATGCTTTTCGAGATCAAATCCAACGTGCCGCGGTATCGGTAATGAATAATATTGCTGAAGGTTACGAAAGAGGAACGAACAATCATTTTATTAATCATCTAAAAACCGCCAAAGGTTCATGTGGAGAGGTAAGATCCATGTTACACCTTGCCGTTATGTTAAAATATATTACTCAAGAAGAATTTGAGAATTTATTGGTCAGATCGGAAGAGATTTCAAAAATGTTAGTAGGTTTTATTAATCAGCTAAGAGAATCTAAGTAACTAAAAGAATTGTAATAACTCTTGCCATTTGCCATTAATATTTATGACAGGAAAAACACACTTTGTAGTTGGCGCTAATACGGCTTGGGCGGCTTTTTTGTTTTTGCCTCAGGATTTGTGGTTTATTGTTTTGCCGGTTATAGGAGGAGTGGCTGCATTGCTTGCGGATTTGGACAATAGGCACGCCACGATTCATCAATGGACAAAAGGATTGCTCAGATTGTTTCTTATAGATCGGGTAAGGCATCGATCTTTATTTCATTCTTTGATTATTATTCCGGTTGTAGTTTTTGTGTCTACTTTTTTGTATCCGGTTCATGCAATGGCTCCAATCGTGTTTACACTGGGTTATATCTCCCACCCGTTTATCGATGGATTTAATCCGCAGGGATGCGAGTATTTGTATCCTTGGGGTAAAAATTTTAGATTGATACCAAAGTTTTTATGTTTTGATACCGGGGGCTTGGTGGACCAAATGATATTTGGGCTGGGTTCTGTGGGGATTGTTTTGTTTTTATTGGTTTATTCGGGGTTGATGCAAATAAGCATAGGTTAATCAGTATCATTATATAAACATTGTAAGTAGCGGGGGTTGACAGAAACGAAAACTTATGTGATACTATCTTCATTATGAAATATTTATTGCCACAAATCACTACAGGAAACTGCGTAAATCGCGGGTTGGTTTTTGGTGCGTCTGTAGATGCAGAGAAAGATTTGCTTAGGCAATATATTATGAGTTTTTAATACATTTTTGATTAAATATTCAAGATATCTTGCCTAACAGCAAGGTATTTTTTTGCTCATGTAGAGCAAAGTTCTTTCACAACTTCAGAGGAGAACGCGATGTCGAAAGATGCGGACATTAAACGAGAAGCGCCGTCAACGATTCGTGGTTATCTTAAGGACATGGCAGAGACTTTCAGATTGGCAAAATGGGTTTGGAATGAAAGGCAAACCAAGCAATCGCGGAAGTATTTTGCTCGATATTTGTTCTTTGTTGTAATAACTATGATTTTGGCGAGTTTGTCGCCTTATGCGATGAGTTTTATTTTCGACGGTATACGAGCGAAAGATCTCGATTTGGTCATAAAGGGTTTTGTTGGATTTGGCATTTGCTATGCCGGGTCTGTGATTTCCATGCGATTGCATTTTAGAGCTCGAGAGATGCTGGTTGGCGAGCATATGATGCAATGGGATAACCGTATTACAGAGCGGATGTTCGAAAAGTCCGCAGGGCAACATATTCAACATGCCTCCGAGCTAGGTGTATCGAACATCGATAAAGGCAGATGGCGGGCTCATGAGCTAGAGAACTTGGCCATGTTTGAGGGCGTAACGGTTATGTTCAGCATGGCACTGGCTTACATTTTTTTGTGGTTTTTGAGCCCGGTAGCGGGTATCTTGACCACGGTCATGATAGTGGTTCATGGAGCTTGGTCGCTGTTTTTAAATCAGCGTACGCTTAAGGGGCAAACCCCGCTAGAGAAAGAGTTTCGGCGGATTAATCGTTGGCGCATAGAGCTTTGGGAAAAGATTGAGCGGGTTAAGGTTAACGCGAAAGAAAATCACGAGCTTAATCTTTTGCAAAATGCTTTTTGGGATCTGCTTAAGATCGATAGAAAGTTTTGGATGTGGTACATCGGGCAGATCTCGGCACGCGCCCTCGTAAACAATGTGTTCACGGTGCTTATCATGATCTATGGAGCTTGGTGCGTGTGGCAAGGTGATTGGAGCATGGGTTTGTTGTTCCCGCTGTTTGCTTGGACGCAAAAGCTTACAGATAACATGTGGCGCATAAGTGAAATTGAACATAGGTTCAATTTCAACATGCCGTCGGTAAAATCATTGCGTGAAGCACTGGAAATTGAGCCTGAGATCGTTGACGCTAAAAATGCCGTAGACTTAAACGGCGCAAAAGATTTTACGGTTGAGCTCTGCGGTCTTACGCATACCTACCCCGGGCAAAAAAGTGATGAGGATGATGAAGATGATGGCACGGCTTTGAAAAAAGATCCGCGACCGGTTCTTAAAAACATCAGTTTCACTATTGAGCCGGGAGAAAAAGTTGCACTTTTGGGCTTGTCCGGTTCGGGTAAGACTACGATCATGCGCATGTTGCTTCGCTACATGGACCCGCAAGAAGGCGCAATCCGTGTAAATGGAAATGATTTGCGCGATCTAAAGCTTGCGTCTTGGTTGAAGCACGTTGGATACATCGCACAGCAACCCCAGATTCTGGATAATACCTTAAGGCACAATCTGCTTTACGCTCTTACTCAAGAAGAGCGGAGTGGAATGAGTGATGAACAGATTTGGGAGCATATGCGCCGATACTGCATCGATTTTGATGACAGGCTTACGCACGGGCTCGAAACCAAAGTCGGCAAGAACGGCGTTCAACTTTCGGGCGGTGAAGCGCAACGATTGATGATTGGCGCGGCCATGATTAAGAATCCGCGTTTCTTGGTCATAGATGAAGCAACGAGCAGTTTGGATTCGCTTACAGAGTGGGAGGTGCAAAAAGGCCTCGAAAAAGCTCTGGAAGGTGATGTAAGCGCGCTCGTGATTGCTCATCGCCTCAGCACGGTACGCCGTATCTGCGACAAGTTTATTGTGATGCAACCGGCAAACAAACTTGTTAACGGCAATGCTCAAATCGAAGCCATCGCCGGCTCCTTCGAAGAACTTTACGAACTTTCTCCCACCTTCCGCGCACTGGCGGATAGGCAGGAGTTGAAGATCTAATCTATAAACTCACCCCAACCCCTCTCTTAAGATCAAGAGAGGGGCTTTTTTTGTATTGATAAAATGAATATTTTGTGCTTTACTTTATACGGAACTTTGACAAAGGTGGTTGAAATGAATACCGATAAACCGGAATCACCGATTAAAACAAAAGATTTTTTGTTTGCGTTTGCACTTGTGAGTTCTATCTTGGCATTGCCTGTTGTGATTGTTTTTGGCGTCGCTTTGTACATTGTAACACCACAAGCTTCGAATGATGTTGCAACAGGTGATTACCAATTACTTGATAGCGTTATTGAAGGCAAAGAAGATCCTAACAAGATTCCAAATCGATTTGTTCGGGCAGTGGCTATTGAATTTAAAAACAACTTGCAAAATGGAACGCATGCAAATGGAGCAATGGTTACATTGGAAGGTCAGTGCAAGAAGGTTTGTAGTTTACGCTACCAACCGGGGACGATGTATTGTTCGACGGGAAGATGCTTTGATCTTCCATCAAAAACAGTAAATGAATGCAGAAGGCCGGAATCCTGTACAGATGATATGCAAGAAAATTTGGAGCATGTGCAGGCTCTGAATAAAGATGGTTGGCTCTCAGAGAGTCGTTATCCAGTTTACATGGAACAATATAAAGCCTCTAAATTTACCGTTTGGCAAAAAACATTTTTCTCGGGTTTGGTAAGTTCTTTATTATTTTTTTATCATTTTTATTGCCAGATTTAAAATCAATTTGCGGCGCATGAATAAAGAAGATGCAAAAACCAAGAGAATTCAAAATTATTTCGAAGATTTGATATCAAAAAATCCTTATAAAGATTTTCCGATTTCTACGAATATGGATTCCACGGAATTAAAGAGGGTTAAAGAACATAACAAAGTGAGTCCGGATATGTTGGATGAGGTTGAGGAGGTTGTCGAGATACTGGAGCGTCGTGAGCGTTCGTTGTGAAGCTTATTTGCGTCGGCTAGCGGCGCTTTTTTGTATTCTATGATATTGACTTTATACGCTATTTGATTTATAAATTATATAGAACCTTTACAGGAGGGATTAAGTAAATGCCGTATCTGATGATGAGTGATTTTGATTGCGACTGGCCGAAAGCCGTTGCACATATTGAAGAAGTTGATGGTTTGATTCACATCGAAGTCCTAAATCCAGAAAAGAAGCAGTTCTTCGAAGCATTGCCCGACAAAGGCGTGGAGATTGCCGGGCGTATTGTGCGCTTCAGCGATGGAAAGCTTTTTTTGAATGCATTGGAACAGGTGTTTTGCGCAGGTTCGAATGTGTTTTTCTCGGATGTCAGAGAACCCGCGATAACCGCAGTTCATCAAACAAACGTTGCTTGATTTCTCTCTCGATTCTCCAAACCGCTTAATCCAGGCGGTATTTTATTTGAGTTTACTTGGATTTTAGTATAATATCGTGCCAGCTCTTTTAACAAAGAAAGGTTAAAAAATGACACTTGCCATAGATGCCATTACTTATCATTTTGCAGGCAGGCACTACGAACTTTCTGAAAAGGATATTTTAAAAGCTTTGAAGATTGGCCGAGTCGTGAATTCGATGAAAATAAGTCATCGGATCAGTCCTTTTGGGGCGGGAGCAGAAAATACTCCAATAATAACCGAGTATATTTGGGAACTGGAAGTTGGTTTGATGGTTACTTTCAGGCCTGATACTGGCGGTATTCAAGAAAATGTTGAATACGCGCTTGATCGACAAAATTTTAGGCAGATACTTGCTTTCGAAGCATCCCATGTTTTGGGTTTATCTATCTGCCCTGCAAGTTCTCTGAGAATTTCACAAACTTTAGGGCCGGGATCTTGTACCGCTCGGTTTCGGTGTACTCCGTATTCGGTAACCAAGTATATGGAAGATAGGATAACAGATCAGGGAAGGCCGTTATACTTGGAAACTTCTTTAGTAGAAGCGATAGTATTTGATTATATTATCGGTTCAGGTCACCGCAAAGAATCCAGCTATATGATAGATGAGAAAGGGAGAGTACGATCTTGCCATCATTATGAGGCTTTTAGTTTTATTGCGGAGGATGAGCTGATTGGAGCATTTGCCAGAACCAATCAAACGGTTTCGGTTCAGTTTATGCGCATGCTTAGGATGCAATATGAAAGAAGTTTTAAGATTCTACTTTTCAGCAAAAAGGTTATCCATGAGTTGGGTGATGAGACTTGGCACATGGTTGCGGCAAACCTTAGAAGTGTCATTTTAGAAAGGAAATTGGGCCCGCATCAAATCTTTGTTGCCGACTCCGGCAGTGCGCAACCAGTTGTGGTTGTCTGAAAACCGCGCTTGCGGTTTTTTTAGTATTTAAAAAACCTCAGATGTGAGGTTAGTTGAGTTTTATTGCGGCTGCATCATCTCTCGAGATGAGAAGTTGATCTGCCAAATCGAGATGATTGCGATAAATAGGAGCGTTGCCGGGTACGGATGGGAACATGCCGATAGGATCGTAGAGCGCGGCTTGCATACCGGCAACCAAAGCGCCTTGCACATCGGCTGTGGGGTTGTCGCCGACATGAAGAATGTTTTCGATCTTTGTTCCGCATCTATCGGCGGCGCGTGTAAAGATCTCGCGGTTGGGTTTGTGGACTCCTTCGATACTGCTATCAAGAATGTGTTCGAAATAGTGGTAGAGTCCATATTTTTGCAGATCGCGTTCCAAAGTGCCATGAGCGTTGCTAATGACTATCATCCTAACTCGCTCTTTGCGTAAAAGTTCGAGCGCGGCTTGGGCATCGTGATACAATTGATTGAAGAAATTGTTATCGTCATGATGTTTTTGGCAGGCTTTTTTGAAAGATTCCAAAACATCAGGGCGAATGGCAGCTTCTTTGAATAAAGGATAGACGTAATTCAACAGGCCACAGACCACCTCCGAGAAGTGGGTGGTTTGAATGGCTGAGTTTGCATGGCCATTGTGCAGATACTCGCGCCGCATTCTTACATCGGCGTCCAAGACAGTCGCCGGGGCCACCACGATGTTAAAGTGGTCGTGAATTAGCTTGGCAATTTGTTTTGTATCAGGCCCAAGCACGGTATAGCCGAGGTCAAAAGATACAACTTCCACATGGTTAAAGTCGATTAGATTCCAATCGGTGATCATGGTTTACTCCTTGTTACGGTGCGGTAGATATTTATCAAAAATAGAGCTTTTTGTCAATGGGTCTTGAGATAAATCCCGTATTGTGATAGAAATAAATAAGCACTTTAACAGTTGTAATTTTAGGAGCGATACATGATTCAAGTTAGTGAATATCTGAAGATGGGATATCGTGGCATTGTTTTTTTGCACAAACTGGATTGGGTTGAAACCGCAGATATCAAGTGCATACATACCCGGCAAGAATTGGTTTGTTTTAATAGAAATGGTACCCCACTACGGGTAACGGTTCACTGGAGAAAAAATAGTCGTCTAAACGGAAAAGGTTTGAAACAAAAAATTGAAATGGAAGAGATGATAACTCAAGCCGATTATGAGACATATCTAATGCAGTATGGTGCAGAAGATGATGCGCTATTTTATCAGGCGGTTGCCCGCAAAGAACATGAGCGAAGGGAGGCTGAAAGAAAAATTTTGGAGATGACACCCAATTGCCCAATATGCGGTAATCAGATGATTTTTAAATATCGTTCCCACGAGGGCGTTGCTTATTGGATTTGTGTTGTTTCGAGCAAAGGAAAGTGTAATGGATCTTGTTTTATTCCCGATGAAACTTCTAAGAAGTATCGGCAATTGCTTGAAATAGCTAATCAGATTTAAGGTTTTTTCTATCCGGGTAAATACCCGGCTTTTTATTTTGCCCAAACTGGTATTATGTGGAGACTGCTTAGGATTTCGCCCGGATTAAGTATAAAGATTATGGCAATTATTATTGAGTAGATAATACCAATCAATAAATCTTGGGCAATTTCAAATTTAGCATCTTTGTTGATTAATTTTTTACCGCTATGATGCATCATTGCCATTCCCACTATATTAGTGATCCAATAATTAAAGATAAATACAGCCAGAAAAAAGTTTTTGGATATGGGAATGATGAACGATAAAAGTTTTAATATGGGCCAAGTCATTGCCCAAGCGAGTGGGACATTTACAAAAATATCGTTCCACCAGGAAAGCGGCGAGAGTATAAAACCAATAAAAAAAGATACTGCGTGTTTAATAATGTATCCGTAGTTGTGTTCTTGGGTGTATTTTTTTATAGAGTTTTTAATTTTTTCTATCCAGGGATACATGAATTATATATATCATGATTTTGGTATAAAAAAAAGATCCGCGAGCGCGGATCGTAGGGGGTTAGGCAGAGCAGATTTGCGATTTGCCTTCGTTTTTGGCGCGATACATCAGTTTGTCTGCCTCTTGGAAGCAAAGATCAGCGTCTTTTTTTGTATCTTCGTGGCGCAGTCTTTCGGGTTTTATTTCGAAAGTTCCCGCGGAAAAAGATCCGGAGTAGGGCTTCGCGGCTGTGGAGCATATTAAGTTACTGCTCTTGAACTGATCCAAAAAATCTTGGATGATTCCCACGCTTTGTTCGAGGTTGGCGTAACTGATCACGATAAATTCCTCACCTCCATATCGGCCGGCAAAGGTTTCGGGATTGTTTTTGAATATTTCGGATAACTTTTTAAGCACCGTGTCACCAAAGGCATGACCGTGCAGGTCGTTAACCGCTTTAAAGTTATCGATATCGATAACTGTTATGCAAGCATGGGGTATTTCTTTGAGCTCAATCCCTTCAACTGTTTTTTGCAGTCGATGAGAACAAGCTCGTTGGTTGGGAAGCTTGGTTAGCGGGTCTGTTTTGGCACGATTCTTTTCGGCTTCAATTTCGTATTTGGCATCGTAGCATATACCAAACCAACTTGCGGCATTAATTAAGAATTCTTGATCCGCTTCAGTGAATACGCGTTCGCTTGAGGTATCGTCGATGGCGATTACACCCAAGTGCCCGTTACTGCGGAAGCTGAACAACGCGTCCCAGCCAATATCGGCGGTTGGGGTCCAGATCCAACCGCCTGCACGAAGTTTGGCGAATTGATCGGGAGAGATTTTTATGTTGCGAGAGCCAACAAAAGGAAGTCTATGGCCGTAGCCGGATGCCAGATAAAGATTTCCCAGGTTTGTTTTTTTTAAGTCATCACTGCGCAAGTAGGCAAGTCGATCCACAGCAATAGCTCGCCCGATTTGTTCCAGTTTCCACTCGAGAAATAAGTTGAACGGACGGTTCATGAGCGCGGTAACAACTTCGGCGGAAAAGATCAGGCGTCGGCGTGCCGTGTCGGGATCGTAAGTTTTCATGCAACCTCTAACTCTGCTTTGTTTGGTAGTTTGGAAAGGTTCGAGTGAATATTTATACCATGAAAAAAAAGTCAGTGTCAATCCGGAAACCGGGCCATTAGTTGACTTATATCGCTATTTTGTCTATCTTTTGCTTACAGAGCACTTTAAAAAAAAGGAAAACTATGATCGACATAAAGAAAGCACGTCCAAGTATTGTTGTTTTGGGGGGCGGTACGGGAACTTTTACTGTTCTTTCCGGTCTTAAATATCTTGCTGTGGATTTAACCGCGATTGTTTCTATCGCGGATGACGGCGGGTCCACCGGTAGGTTGCGTGATGAACAAGGTGTGTTGCCTCCGGGTGATATTCGCCAATGTCTGGCAGCACTTGCCGAAGGCGATGATGCTTTACGCCGGTTGTTGAATTTTCGATTCTCGGGTGGTGAATTGGACGGCCACAATTTTGGCAATCTTTTAATCACTGCTCTGCAAAAGATGTACGGATCGGCAGAGAGTGCGGTGAAGATGGCGCATAAAATTCTTCGTGTCCGCGGACGCGTGATTCCTGTCTCCGCTCAATCCTCTACGCTTTATGCCGAACTGGAGGATATGACTGTGGTAGAGGGCGAACATGCAATTGATGATCCGGTTAGTATGCGATCGCCAATCAGTAGATGCTTTTTGGATCCGGTGGTGTTGGCGAATCCGGACGCGGTAGATGCCATCATGGAAGCTGATGCGATTGTTTTGGGTCCCGGGGATTTGCATACAAGCTTAATACCGGTTTTGCTGGTTGAAGGTATCAGAACCGCTCTGGAGGGCACTAAAGCGAAAAAGATTTTTGTAATGAATCTTGTTTCGAAAAAAGCGCAAACAGAGGGTTATACGGCCAGGAGATTTGTTGGGTCATTGGATCCTTACTATGATTCTGCGGACTTGGATTATGTAATAATCAATAACCAACCCATACCGCCACGGACATTGGAACGTTATACAAAGGTGGGAGAGGGCCCTGTTGTAGATGATTTTCAAGATGATGAGCACTTTCAAGTTGTACGCGAAGATGTGCTATCCGGGAGTGTCGCCAAACCGGTTAACGGCGATCGTTTATCGCGCAATTTACTGCGTCATGATCAAATGAAACTGGCAAAGGTTATTTTGGAAATTGTGGAAGGGGTAAGATGAGAGGCGAAAAGATTTATGAAGAAATCGGTTTAACGAGCATAATCGTAATCGATCAGCATCGAACATTCGCTCATAAGTATGGCAAAGAACGATATACTGAAGAAGTGATAGGCATAGGAGCGGATGGCAAATTCTTCAGTGTAAATCTTACCTACATTTACCCGCCAAGAGCGCTTGTCCCGGCATGTAGAAGTTCCGACGTTAAGCCTAGGGTGTCTTTGGTGGAAATTTCCAAAGAACGATACGATTTTTTGAAAGCCCGCAAAAAGTCATAGGATTTCGGCTCAATTTACAGACCTGCTATTGTGGGTCTTTTTTTTACCTTGATTTACAGGATTACAAACCGATTAACAGGATTGTTTTGGAGAGTTCATAAAGTTCATAACGTTTATAAAGTTTGTAAGGTTGTTGTTTTAGTTTTTCAGTTTTACGAACTTTTAACTTTATAAACTTTATGAACTAAACTGCTGATTTGTGAATTGTTTGTTGGTTGTTTATGATGTTAGGACTATGAAGAAATATTTTTTGGTATTAGTGTGTATTTTATTGGTAAGTGGATGGGGCTGTAGAGAGAAGGATGCACCAGTGGATCAGGCTATAACCTTACCCAAGGTAAACAATGAAGAGCCGGCTTTGGCTTGGGGTTTAAGTTATGCAACAACAACCATTAGCGAAGAAACAGAAAAGTATTATTTGGATATTAACTATCCGGTTTTTAGCGGTGATAATCAAAAAATTGTGGATGGTATTAACGGCAAAATCAAAGCAAAAGTCGATCAAAATGTGCAACAGTTTCGTAATGATTATGCCGATATTGATCATGAATACGACCCGGGCCCTTGGTTTTTGGGCTATGATTTCAGTGTAACCAGAAATGATCAATATTTTATCAGCGTGGTTTTGGAAGGCAGTATTTATACGGGCGGAGCGCATCCGAATCAAATGTATGAAACATTTGTTTTTAATATGGAAGAGGGTGGAGAGTTGATGAGTTTGGAGGATGTGTTTAATCCCATGGCAACAGCAGTGGATGAAGACACGGGAGCAAGTTTGAGTTGGCTGGAGTATGTTTCGAATCAATCAAGACTTAAATTGATGAGTGAAGAGTATGCTGATGCGGATTGGATAAATAGCGGAGCGGGTGTAAATAGTGATAATTTCAAATTATTTTATTTAACAGAAAGTGGAATTGTTTTTATATTTCCTCCGTATCAGGTGGCCGCTTATGCAGCGGGTCCGCAGGAAGTTGGTTTTGATTATGATGATTTAGCCGGATATTTAAAGGCTTATGGTTTTTAGATGCTTGAATACAAGCATGTGTTGACGTTTGTTAAAAGATTTTCTAAGCTTGGAGTAGTTCATTCGAAAAGGGGTGCGCAATGAGTAAAGGTTATTATTTGGACAAACTGGTTGAACTGATCGAACTAGAAGTGATTTTAAACCAAAATATTTATAAGGGTAATCTGGCAATTGCCTGTACTACCGGAGCATTTGATTTATTGCATCCCGGCCATATTGGCTATATTTGGAGAGCTTCTCAATTTTGTCGACACTTGGTAGTTGGCATCGATTCGGATAAACGAGTTAAAGCCGCAAAAGGCACTCACCGCCCGTTGTTTACCGAGAGGGAACGAGCGGAGGTGGTTGCGGGAATCGGTTGTGTTGATTTTGTTGTTATCTTTGATGAGATGAAAGAGTTTTTGGATATCGTAGCGCCCCAAGTATTGGTGGTCTCTCCTACATCCAAAGAGGATAAAAATTTTGATCGTATTGGTTATGCCCAATCCTTGGGTGCAAGGGTGGAACAGGTTCCTCCGCAAAGAGAGTTGCACACTACGGATTATGTGTTAAGAATAATTTCTCAATCGGCGCAGAGTAATAAGTCGTCGGATTGATAATTCCATGCTACACTAAGCATGGTTTTTTGACCTTGATTTACCTTGATTAACAAGATTAATAGGATTTGAATTAAGGTGTAATCTTGTTATAATTATAAAGATTCAGGTATTTGTTTATGCGTATTTACGAAGAAAGCCGTGGTAAATATAGAACAACTCGAAAGTCTGCAGGATGTGATTTTTGTGATAAAGAAGTGATCAGGGATCAGCAAGTTAAGCAGCTGGAAGGTGAGTATTGGCGTGTTTTTGCTTGTAAGTATCCTTATATGGATGGGAACTTAATGATCATGCCAAAGCGGCATATTAAAGATGTCGATAAATTCACTTCTGCGGAATGGGAAGAGTTTGGCGAAGTGCTGATAAAAACCAAACATTTACTGGGCCATCTCTTTAAAACAAAATCCTTTAATGTTATGTTGCAAATAGGTCCAAATTCAGGAGGATCTATCAGGCATTTACATTGGATGATTATTCCACGTCCAAAGAAAAAGAATCTTTCGGGATGGAATATCTATAATAATTTTTATTTTGTGACTCTTTCGTATAAGGAACTACTAAAAAAAATTGATAATCATTATAAAACTAAAAAGTCTTAACGTCGTAACGTCTTAACGTTGTTGCTAAGTAGCTACGTTATGACGTTTCCCGTTATGACGTTATGACTAGCTTATGAAGAGTACCAAGTTTATTCCATACTGGAAAAATCTATTGAATTTTTTTCTGGATAAAAAGACGGATTGGAAGCCAAAAGCCGGTGTGGCTTTTGCGGTTTTATATTTAATTTGGCCGGTAGACTTGATTCCGGATTTTGCTCCAATCTTAGGCTGGCTGGATGACATCGGCATCACAGCTCTCGCGACGGGGTACTTGGCTTATGCGGTGAATCGATATATCTCAGCGTCAAACGTTGAACGCCAAACGTCGAATGTTGAACAGATTGAGTCTGATGAAACTAAAGAGTAACTGCTAGATACAAGATACTAAATACAAAATACTAAGTTGAATATGAATGAAGTTTTTACAGCGATAGTTCTCGGAGTTGTAGAGGGCGCAACAGAGTTTTTGCCCGTCAGTTCGACAGGGCATTTGATTTTGTTTAATGAGTGGTTTGGTTTTGGCGAAGCTTTTACAAAACTTTTTGATATTGTAATTCAATCCGGCGCAATTTTTGCGGTCATTGTAATTTTTTGGAAAGATCTTTGGCCAAAGAGTTGGAGTTTAAAATCACTCGAAGAGCAGTGGGGGAAGATACTCGCAGCTTTTGCCGTAACAGCAGTGCTTGGTGTTTTGTTTGGAGACTTTATTCAAGAGCATCTCTTTTCTCCCTGGGTCGTTGCTATAACCTTAATCGCCTACGGACTGTTTTTCTACATTGTAGAAAAACGCAAACTTCATTCAAACGATCATCCTGAACTCGTTTCAGGATCGGTCAGTTACACTCACGCGGCGCTAATCGGACTAGCTCAAGCGCTAGCCATGGTGCCCGGGACTTCGCGATCCGGTGCTACAATTATTGCTTTGTTGTTGTTGGGTTACTCTCGAGTTTTTGCGGTGAGGTTCTCGTTCCTATTGGCCGTTCCAACTCTTCTTGCCGCGTCAGCTTATTCGCTTTTGAAATATGATAATGGGATTTCGACATCGGAGTTTTGGTTGCTTGCGACGGGTTTTGTTGTTTCTTTCATTGTCGCATACGCTGTAAGTAAATGGTTTTTGAGATTTATCAGGAATAAGACATTTATACCTTTTGCTTATTATAGAGTAATTTTAGGTGTGTTGGTTTTAGCCTATTTTTTCATAAAAATGATGTAGGTTGAGCTATTTTATTGACTTGTTAATTATCCCATCTTGACATGATGGGTTTTTTGTAGGAAAGTGACTTATCTGCGATCTCCTCATTTAGTCGTAGAAATCTGTACATTCAAAAAAAACAAAACGGAGGATGCATGACAAGAAAACTGATGATTAATCTTCAGTTACTGGTCACGCTCGTCGTGACGTTGATTTCTTTTTCAGCGAATGCGCAGTCAAAAGCAACAGCACAAGGGATGTGTTCGGATAAGATTTCCGAACGCTGTGTGAATACCGCATATCACGAGTACCGTCAACACGGAAATGAAGCTCAGTGGCGGAAGCAGTTGCTGTCTTGCGAACAGGATTATTTTGCCCGCAAAGCGTGGTGGGAAGCCAGGTACGAGAAGTACCCAATGAGCCGGATTCTGGGCCAAGGCCCGGAGGAGGCTTCTGCAGCCGATAAGCATTCTTGTTTGAATACTTTGCAGCTCACCTCCGTGGAGGCAAGGATTGCAAGAATGGATGAAGCTTTTCGCACGCGTGCGCGTTTGGCGGCTATTGAGCGAGAAGCAAGGCGTAGGCAGGAATCTGTTACGCGTCTTGCGGTGCTTGATTCGAGTGATATTCCAAAACCGGCTGCGTCGTCAGGAAAAAAAGAAGAACCAAAGGTTCCTCTTACGGATGCTGAAGCGGCGGCAACGATTGCGGCGCTAAGTGCGTCACCTCCACACTCGGAATCGGTACCAATAGCAACTCCACCTAAGCCTTACGATTTCCAGCAGGAACGCTACAACCAGTGGCGAACAGCTCATCCGGAAGTCGCGGCCAAAGCCAATAAGCCGGCAAAAACTGCTGCGCCTGTAGGAACGAGTGGCGTTAAGATTAACTGCATTCCCGCGAATGTGAGTTTGGTAAAACTCGCTGAAAACGGCGATACCACGCTCTTCATTCATGCCGGTGCGGATATAACTCAACTTCACCGTTGTTTTCCGAATCACGATTTTGACCCTGTTAAGGTCGTGAATGGGAATATTGCCGCGGCAACCATTCCGTATTACCTGGAGTATGCGGATCGACCGCTGAATAAAAACAAGCTCCACTTCCATCAAGGCAGGTGGCGCTTGAAGCGGTCGGAGTGGAAAATCTCGGGAGAAGAATTCTTTAGGGAATTCTTTGGCGAGCATAAAGGCAAAGAGTTTGGTTTTGCTCTTCAGGGCGGACAGAGATTGGTGCTCTCGGTTAAGTCGGAGTCTCCGGCGCCGACCAATGCAACACCAGAGTCAGAACCAAACAAGCCCGCGAAGCATGGGGGGTACAAGCAAGTACAACCCGAAGAGAAACAACTTCGTTTGGCGAGTGTGGACTTTGCAAATCAACCGGCATCAGAGTATGAGCCGGCCATGGCAGAAGCGTCTGCGGAATTGGCTTCGAGTTCGGAAGCAGAGCTTTCGAAAGCCTCGGGCCAAAACGGCTCGAATTATTCTGATGCAATGCTAAGCATTCCACCTACCGGCCAGGTGATACTAATTCGCGCCGGACCCCGAGTTACTCGGGAATCGTACATTGTAAAACAACGGTATCGCCAAAAAGGCGGGGCCGATTTGAACCTTTCAGAAAATTTTGTTCGCCACCAAGCGCATAAACGCTTGCCGTATTGCGAACACTACGGGCAATTTGCCTTTGGCTAGCTCGTACATTCAATCTACTCAGTCGTCGAGAAAATCTCGCCGGCTTTTTTTTGCTGAAAAAATTTCAGCAAAACGTTTATAGGGTTGACAGAAAGGGTAAAATATGTTGAAATAATGGCATTCTTGAATAAACGAGAACGGACATTGTAACTCAGATTATAAAGGAGGAAGAGATGAGCGAAGAAAATAAAAGCGAATGGACACCGCCGACGGTTGAAGAAATTGTTAGTCGCTTGAAGAGTGATAGGGATGGAGTCATTTGGTTCAACACTTTGCGTAAGGAACATCCAAATTGGGAACCGGATTTGTGTGAAGTGGAATTCACAGGTATGTATCTTGTTGGAGTAAATTTTTCCGGAGCGAGATTAATCGAGACGAGTTTTGTTTCGGCGCATCTTTGTAGAGCGAATTTTCGTGAGGCAAATCTCCAAGGAGCGAATTTTCGTGAGGCAAATCTTGACGAGGCGCTATTCATTGATGCACAGCTTACTAGTGTGAACTTTGAAAAAGCACAAACCGATGCTGTTAATTGGTGGGGTGCCAATATTACCGGTGCCTACGGTATGCGACAGTCAACCATAGAGTTGGTTTTGGCAACCATGCGCGATTCGGTGAGAAATTACTAATTGATGTTTGATGGCTATTTGCCACGTATGATATCTGTACGTGGCTTTTTTTTCTGAAAAAATTTCAGCAAATCGTTTATAGGGTTGACAGAAAGGGTAAAATATGTTGAAATAATGGCATTCTTGAATAAACGAGAACGGACATTGTAAACACAAAGGAATATGAGGATAAAATGGAAGAGCTGGAACTTGTTGAGAGGTTAGTGGCTATTCTAAAAAATATGAGGGAAGAGAGAACCGTATACAACAATGAGGTAAAAAGTTTTTTTAGCATTCGTTGGTTTGCTTTTGGTTATGATCTGCTAATGACAATCAAGATCGGTAAACGTGGTGGTATGAAAGGTCAATTGATATGCTTGAATCAAAACGCGCAGATTGTTGCTGATCGACTTGTGGGATATGCAAATTTCAATCCGAGACGCAGCTTACCATTTTTTACGGATGATTATCGTTTACCTAAGAAGGATTTTATTTGGATGGATCAATATCCTAATGGTTCTTTTCAAGCCGCTCAGGAGTTTGTTATTGAATATTTTGTAAGAGCTGATAGATGGATTGATGTTAATGGTGAAGCATTTATTCTTTCTGTAATAAGAGCTTTGGAATTGCCCTCCGATGAGATTGAAGATTTGCCATGTATGGTTTCTGGTGGGGCGCCCGGTCTTGGTAAGAGGAGGTGAGGTATTTTGATTTTTTGTGACTTCTGGTCGCGTACGTGTGTACGCGGTTTTTTTTTGAAATAGTGCCGTAACAATTATTTTTAAGTTTGAGAATTTGCGGTTAAGTTTTTTGCTCTGTATAGCAAAAAAAAGTTGAAAGACTTGCGTTGGGTTGTGCGTACTATACAATGTGGTTTATGCCCCCGGATGAATACCAAAACAAAACAGATGAAGAGCTAGCCCAAAGCGTCTTAAAGGATGCCAATGCGTTAGTTGTTTTAATTAGGCGCTACGAATCGCGTCTTTTATCATATATAAGAAGGATCAGCGGTTCATCCGTAGAAGATGCGGAAGATATTTTGCAGGAATCTTTTATGGATGCTTACAAACATATTGCTAATTTTGATCCATCATTAAAATTTTCCAGCTGGATTTATCGTATCGTGCACAACAGAACAATATCGGCGTATCGCAAAAAGAAAAAAGAAATGGGAGACATGTCGATTGATGCGGATGATGATGCTTTTAAGCGCATGATGGCGGCAGGGGATGATACGGCGCGTATGGCCGATCAGAATCTTACGGCGGAGATGGTGGGAAAAATTTTGAAACAACTATCGGAGCGCGACAGGAATGTGTTGGTTTTAGCGTATATGGAAGAAAAGACGTATGACGAAATCAGTGATATTTTGCGCGCTCCACCAGGGACTGTTGCTACATGGATCAGAAGAGCAAAACAAAAGTTTCAAAAGTCAGCGGAACAATTTGAATTGGCAAATAAAATTATATGACCAGCATAGCAGATCAATTTAAAGAGAAGATCGAGCAGGGTAAATTACCCGAGCCCATTCCAAGATGGCGCGTGCAAGTAAGGCATGTGTTACTTTGGATTTTATTTGGATCTTTTGTGGTTATAGGTACGGCGTCATCCGGAGTTGCGGTTTGGTTTATGACGGACCCGAGTGGTTTGTTGATGGAATATAATAACGGTGACGCATTGTCGAGCATCTTAGACGCTTTGCCATTATTTTGGATAATACTCAGTTTGATTTTAGCTGTTGGTGCAATTTCCATTTTTGTACATGCTCCGCGTGGTTATAGATATAGAACAGTTGTTATTGGGGGTTCTGTGGCATTGGCATTCATTGCTTTTGGCGGTGCGATATCCGCTACGGGTATGTCGGATAGAATAGAATCTGCCGCTTCAAGAATGCCGGGTTACAGTTTGATACAGCGTCCGCGTTTAAATCAATTTATTAAAATTGAACAAAATAGGATTATTGGGAGAATACAGGAATCGCAAAATGGACACATGATGATACAAGATCCGGGTGGAATTATTTGGCAGGTTGATGTTCGTCAATGTGATCTGAGGCAATTGGATTTTGTCGAACAAGGAAATTGTGTTCGAATTATTGGAATGCCCAGTTCAACTGTAAAAGTTTTTGAGGCAAAAGAATTATTACCTTGCCCTCGCGGTGTAAGGATTCAGCGAGTGCAACAGTACATGAAGGAACAGGTGAAAGAGCCTTTAAGGTAATTGCGTATAGTGCTAGAGGACGCGGTTGGAACAGGCAAACCGCCAATCAAGTCCAATAGAGTTTGGTTCGACGCGTCGAACTCGCTCAAATTAATATCTGTACAGAATTACTTTATAAATTTATTAAATAAGCAAGTTTTAAATGGTAGTGCATTGGTTATATTAAACAACCCAATCACCAAGGCATTTATTTCTTGCCATTGTGTTATATGAATTACGATTTTTGGAAAAAGGCGGGTATTGCAACAGGTGCTTTAGGAACAATTGCGATAGCAGGTTCCGTACTTGCAAGTGATGCAATGCCAACTGCAACAACTAACAATCAATATGGTTCGGCCAGAGGTGTAATGCAAAGAATGCATAACGCAAAGGGTTTCATGAACAATGAAGAAATGCAGAAAGCTCTCGAAAACCGCGATTACAATGCTTTTCTAGCATCTATCACAAAAGAAAGCGGTACAGTACCAAAGCAATTTGAAGCAATTACCGCAGATAATTTTAATCGTTTTGTCGATATGCACGATGCAATGCAGAATAAAGATTTTGAAACAGCTAAAGCTATTGCGGACGAACTAGGCCTGAAGCAACCGGGAATGCGTGGAGAGGGCAGAGGTCAGGGAATGCAGATTCATACACTAGAAGAACGCGAGGCGATTCGCACAGCCGCAATCGCGGGAGATTACCAAACTTGGTTTAATCTTGTGGCGGTTGATGGTGAGTTACCAGAACATTTACAAGTAATTAACGCTGATAATTTTGCCAGATTCTCACAAATGCATCAGCTCATGGATGGTGCAAAAGGCATACGCGAAGAACTCGGGTTAGAGGTTGGTCACAATGGAGGCCAGGGTAAAGGAATGGGTGGCGGACGCGGAATGCATAGGGGAACAGGCATGGGATTTAATCAACAATAAATTCCATTAACTTAAAAAAATCGCCTTCGGGCGATTTTTTGTTTTCTATTTGTCATCACTGTTTTGAATTGGCGTTTTATCTAATATCAAGATACACTTTTAATATATTAAATTAGTCCATAAAGCTAAAAGTCCGTAAAGTCCGTCAAGCCGGATGGACTTGATAGACTTGATGGACTTTAAGCTTAGAAAAGTTTATGTTTACAAGTTTGTTTTTAAAATCACTTGGAGCTTTAATGGTTACGGCTTTTGGCATGTCGCCCATGGCGCCTGTGGTTAATATTGATTTAAAAATGCCAAGCAAGCCATTGGTTCAGGCAGAGGGAGTGCAGAGGTTTGAATCCTGCTCGGTTTTAAAGGATCAGATTGTTAAAGCGGATGAGGAAGATAGTTATATTGTAATGGAGGATATGGTGGCCATGCCGATGATGAAAAATTCGGCGCCAATATCAGACAGCGTGCCATCAAGCGCGGCACAAATGGCTCCTGAGGCATCTGGCGATTATTCGCAAACCAATGTGCAAGTTGAGGGAGTTGATGAGGCGGATATTTTAAAGATGGATGGTACTTATGTATATCATCTATCAAAAAATCGAATAATGATTTCCCAGATTTTACCAACCGAATCCGCGAAGCTTGTTGGTGAAATTGATATGGACGAAAATGTGAACGCAAGTGATTTTTATATTGATGATAATAGGTTAATGGTAATGGGGCATACATATAATGATAATATTTATCCCATGCCTTTAGTACGTGATATTGCTTATGAGTTTGCCCCACATATGCGCGGAGGCTCTGTATCTATCGCGCAGATTTGGGATATTTCGGATCGTTCTAAACCATCTAAGGTTAGAACAGTGGAGTTCGACGGATCGTTATCATCATCAAGGATGATAGATGGGAATGTTTATTTGGTGATGAATTCTTGGAGCCCTTGGTTTGGGTTTGATATTATGCCGGAGGACAAAGATTTGATTCCCGCATATCGCGATAGCAGTGTGAGCACGAGTTTTGAACCGATGGTTAGATGCGGAAATGTTGGATATTTTGATCCGGAACCCAGCCGTGAGTATTTAACAGTTGCCTCTGTGCCAATGCACGGAACCGGGGAAGTTCAGAGAGAGGTTATTTTGGGAGCGAGTGAAACTGTTTATGCGTCGCTCGATAATTTGTATGTTGCGCGTCAGGATTGGCAGTACAGACCTTTTTACGACAGTATGATTCCCGAAGACCGTGAAAAGACGAATATCTACAAGTTTAATCTAAGTGGTGGAAAGATTGAGTTTGCCAAACAAGGATCCGTGCCGGGGCATCTTTTAAATCAATTTTCTTTGGATGAACATAACAGCTATCTACGGGTTGCTACAACCAAGGGTCAAGTTTGGCGTACGGGCGCGGATTCCACCAACAATGTATATATTTTAACATCGAATATGGATCCGGCCGGAAAAATAGAAGGTATCGCGCCCGGGGAATCCATTTATTCCATGAGATTTATGGGCGATCGCGGTTATATGGTTACCTTTAAAAAAATAGATCCGTTTTTTGTGCTGGATTTAAAGGATCCGCAGAATCCATCGATTCTTGGCAAGCTTAAGATCCCTGGATATTCGGATTATCTGCATCCCATGGATGAAAATCATATAATCGGCATCGGTAAAGATACGGTAGAAGCGGGAGAGGATCCGTGGAGCGGAGAGCAGGCGGATTTTGCCTGGTATCAGGGTATTAAGATGGCTGTGTTTGATGTGACCGATGTAACAAATCCAAAAGAGTTGCATAAAGTAATTATCGGTGACCGCGGTACTGAATCCGAAGCTTTGCATAATCATAAAGCTTTCTTGTACTCTCCAAGCAAGCAGTTGCTTTCTTTCCCGGTTAGAATCGCGGAGTTGGATGAATCGGTTAAAACGGATCCGAATCGAGAAGGGAATGAGTATGGTGATTTTACTTTTCAAGGAGCTATTGTGTATCGTTTAACAGTAGAAAGCGGATTTGAAGAGTTAGGTAAAATTACGCATCACAAGGATGATCAGGCGATGATGAAATCGGGTTGGTATTATGGAAATTATGATGAGGATATAAACAGAGTAGCTTATATGGATGATTCGTTTTTAACTCTCTCGAATGCCGGAATCCAAATGCACCATCTTTATGATCTCACAAAGCAAGGAGCGGTGGATTATCCCAGCACGGATGAGCCGGAGTATCGTGACTATATATATGAATAATGCATGATGTATAATGCATGATGAATGACGAAGGAGTCGAGCTGAGCTCGATTCTTTTTATATTGTTTAAAAATGGTTTATACTTAATAAACAAAATCGTAGTTCGTTGTTCGAAGTTCGAATTTCGTTTCAAGTTATGTCTCAAGGATCCAAACGCACTGTTGTTGCCCATTTAGTCAGCATGATTGGTTCATGGTGGGGGATTTTGGTTGTGACGGGAGGCGTGTATTTTTTGTATCCGATTCCAAAGGAGAAGCTCTTGATGTTTGTGGCTTGGATTTTTATTCCAACCGTTGCAGCGGAATTGATTAAATTTGTTTTTAAACGCCCACGGCCGGTGGCTCGCGGAGAAGCGGTTAAAGTTAAAGCCTATGGCTATTCGTTTCCAAGTTCGCACACTGTTGCGGCCTTTATGATTGCGTCGTGGGTCTTACTCGTCCCCGAATTGCGCTGGTGGAGCTTTTTATTTGCTCTGTGGCCTATCATCGTCGGCTGGTCGCGTGTGTGGCTTAGAGCGCATGATACGGTGGATGTAGTGGGTGGTTTTGGATTTGGGGCTTTGGCGACTGTGGTGATTTGGTTTGCTTAGCACGACCCCCAACCCCCTTGTCAGGGGGCTAAAAAACTTGCAAACAAGTCCCCTGACAAGGGGATTTAGGGGTTGGTATGGAGCCTTGACATTCCCCCCATTTTCTGCTTAAGTTACAGCATTCTTGAATAAACCCGAGAACGTACCCTAACAAAGCCCAAAAGGGCAAGGAGAATGAGATGAGCGAAGAAAATAAGAGTGACTGGACGCCTCCTGGAACCGAAGAATTGGTTGAGATTTTGATGACCGGGCTCGAAGGAGTGAAGAAGTGGAATGCGATGCGTGAAGAGCATCCGGAGTGGACACCGAGTTTATTTAAGGCAACTCTAACTGAAGTGGATTTATCGGGTATAAATCTTTCGAATTCCATTTTAAGCCAAGCATCTTTAAAAGAAATTGTTTTTGTTAATGCCAAGTTTAGCGGATCAACAATGCTTAGTGCTGATTTAACCGGAACGAAAATGTCAGGTGCAAGTTTTGATTATGCGAATTTGGCGCTAAGTAATTTTTCAAAGACTACTTTTATCTCGGTGAACGCTTCTAGAGTTAACTTATTTGGCGCAAATTTTGAGAGGGCGGTTTTTAGCGGATCTAATTTTCGTGAAACTACATTTCAGAAAGCGAGTTTCGTATCCGCATCTTTAAATTTTTGTTCATTTGTTGGTTGTAATTTTAATCTGGCAAGTTTTTGCCTAGCGGATTTATCGGATACTGTGTTTTCAGGTGCCGATTTATCCGCAGCCTCTTGCGCTGGGGCTTATGTTATACGAACGGATTTTGAAAATGCTGATCTTAGTGGAACAAGTTTTACTGCTGTAAGAGGTTTGCGTCGTGAATATTGGGAAGCGTGTGTTAAGGCAACTGAAGCTTCCATTAAATTTGCAAAATAATCTTTCATGTTTGGCTACCAGCCGCGTGCACTTGTACGCGGCTTTTTATTGTCTGAATCTTGATTAAGTTTGATTCTCACTCAAATTAACTTGATTACTATAGGTATAAAATATTTCTTTCATTAAGTAATCAGGTTAATTAGGTTGGTAATCGGTTCGAAATCAAGGTTCAGACTTTAGGATGATTTTTCTTGCAAACACTCTTATCTCAGTTTAAAGTATATCCATGGATCAACCACGAGTTATTTTAATAGATGTTATATCGTCGCAGACAAAACCCGAGGAGGCTAAGCGGCGATTGTTGGAGTTGGAATCATTAACGCATACTTATGGCGGGATGATTGTGGTTAAGATTATTCAAAAACGTGTGACGCCGGATTATAAAACATATATTGGGCCCGGGAAATTGGAAGAAGTTATTGCTATCGCAGAGCAAGAACAGGTTGAAATTATTATTATCAATAATTTATTAAAACCGCATCAGATTTTTAATATTGAGCGGATGGTGGAGAGGAAGGGAATAAAAGTTTGGGATAGGATCGATCTTATCTTAAAGATTTTTCAGAAGCACGCGGATACAACCGAGGCCAAGTTGCAAATTAGGCTGGCCGGAATCCGTCACATGGGGCCTCGTATATATAGGATGGGTTTGGAGTTATCGCAACAAGCTGGGGGAATCGGTACGCGCGGAAGCGGTGAAACTAATATCGAGCAAATGAAGAGACATTTGGCTGTAGAGGAAAGAGCGATTAAAAAGCAGATAAGCAAATATGCCAATACACGCAGTTTGCATCGCGCAAGGCGCGATAAAATGGGTTTTAAGACAGTTTCTATCGTTGGCTATACAAATGCCGGCAAGTCGTCTTTGTTAAATGCACTAACTAAAAAAGGCGCTTACGTCGCTGATGAGCTTTTCGCAACTTTGGATACGCGCGTCGCGAAGCTTTGGCTCCCTAGTAACGACCCCCTCGTCAAAGGGGGACATCCCGCCAAAGGCGGGATTGGGGGATTGTCAGTACTCCTTTCCGACACGATCGGTTTCATCCAAGATCTTCCACCGCAACTTATACAAGCTTTTCGATCTACACTTGAGGAAACTGTGCATGCGGATCTTATTTTGCATGTTATAGATGTTTCAGATCAGTATATGGATGAAAAGATAAATGAAGTTGAAGAAGTTTTGGCAGAGCTCGAAGTTACGGACACGAAGAAGATTTATGTGTTTAATAAAATTGATAATTTAAAAAGAGTCCCAAGAACAGCGATCAAGAAAAAGTATAAAGCGTTTAAGCCGGTGTTTGTATCGTGTAAAAAATCCGAAGGTTTGGAGGAACTAAAGAAGCAGATAGCGGATAGCTTATAGCTTAAATCCCAACCCCCCCCAACCCCCAACCCCCTTGTCAGGGGGCTATATGCTTGAATAGCAAGTCTCCCATGACAAGGGGAGATTTAGAGGGGTTGTGCCACTCTTGACAGAACCCTCTTTTTCTGCTTAAATACCACATTCTTGAATTAACCCGAGAACGTACAATCAAAAGCTCGAAAGAGCGAGGAGATGTGAGATGAGAGAAGAGAATAAAAGCGATTGGACACCGCCGAGTGTTGAAGAATTGGCTAAGCTCTTGAAAAGTGGTTCTGAAGGAATTGAGAAGTATCATGCGATGCGTAAGGAGCATCCAAATTGGAAACCAGATTTGAGTTACCAGGATTTCTCTGGGCTAGATCTATCTGAGGCAAACTTCTCAAAAGTGATATTATTTAAGGCGGATCTTTCCAGAGCTAATCTTACAGGAGTAGATTTATTTGAAGCGGATCTATGTGAAGCGAAACTTCTTAAAGCGGATCTATCTGGAGCGGATCTCGGTTTGACCAAACTCTTGAAGGTGAACTTTTGTTGGGCGAAATTTTGTGGGGCGGATCTTTCCAGGGCTAATCTTTCAGGTTCGAATCTTTCAGGGGCGGATTTCTCTAGGGCGAAAACGCACGGAGTGAACTGGTGGTGTGCTATCATCACTGGCGTAAAGGGTATTCGTCGTGATGATGCAAAAATTTGTTTTGCAACTCATATGGCCTCCATCGAATTTGCTGATTAATCTTTCATATTTGGCTACCAGCCGCGTGCACTTGTACGCGGCTTTTCTTTTTGTCTGAACCTTGATTTTCACTCAGATTTTCGCTCAAATTACCTTGATTACTATAGGAATAATTATTTATACATTGAGTAATCATGTAAATTTGGTTGTAAATCGGTTCGTAAATCAAGGTTCAGACAATGGGGAAATTCAGACTTGTAAAACCCCGATTTACAGTCTAAAGTAAGTTAAATTATGTTGGAAATGCCCCGCAGGAAGGAAAGGAGGGTTTTTAAGCTTATTTGCCCCATGAGGATGGATGTGGCGGAGCGGGCGGTTTTTGAATTGGCGGAATCTTTGAGGATTTTGGGTATAGGTGGATGGACGTTGCCGAATATAAAGGAGAAGTTTGTTGAATCATCTGATGATAAGTTGGAGTTAGGTAGAATTGGAATGGTGACCGTCCCTGAGGCGGAAATTATCTTTGATGAGAAGTTTAAAACTAAGGAATCGCAAAAAGAGTTTGAGGAAGTGCTTGATGAACAAGGTTGGGAGTATCCGGGAATGGAGAGGGTTTATAAGCATGAACTTGCGCATCTAGCCTTGTGGTCTGTGACTAAATTACCTCAGCAACCAGTGGTTAGATTGTTGGACGAGGGGTGGGCGACGCTGATTGAATATCTTGGAACTAAAGAAGCGACTAACGTCGCGGAGCTTTCTAGACGATTAAGGATTAAGGTTAAAGGATTAAATGAGGAAATGCCGGATGTTTATGAGAGGTGTTTGGATTTGGAGCATCCGGTGAGTGAAAGGGTGAAAGAGGATTTGCAAGGAGCGGAGTATTTTGTGGGAGCGGCATTGTTGCTTTGGATCTACGAAGTAAAAGGGTTAGAGGCGATGATAGATTTGTTACGGAAGTCACCATCAACCAGCAGAAGAACGTCGACCGATCGCGTAAAAATATTTTCCGCTTTAGATCCAAAAGTGCATGCCGGGTTCGCGGCTTATCAAAAGGGGATAGTGGAGCCTTTGCGCCGTGGAGAATTAACAGAGGAGGAAGCAATAAGAATCAGTGAGTTTGCACGCAAATGGGAAGCTGCGCAGTTCCGGTCGGCTTTACTTGAAGTAACCAACTTTGAATCCGTGGCTAAAATTAGGGAGGAATTTGAGGAATGGCTCAATAATGGCAAATAACAAATAGCAAATAGCAAGAGAAGCTTAAGTAACTCTTGCTATTTGATATTTGCTATTTGATATTGTGTTTGTTGACATTTTGGCTGATTTTACCTATTATAAGCACATTCTAACGATCGACGTTTGTTACGTTTATAACGTTCATCACGAGTTGTGTCGTGGTACGTAGGACGCGGGACGAGCGACGATTTTTACTAAATAACTAATTGTTTTAAAAAAACTTATAAGTATGAACAGTTATTTGATTTTTGCCCTAGTTGCGGCTGTTGTGGCTTTGGCTTGGGGCGGATACCTTACTAAGTGGGTTTTGGCGAAAAGCCAGGGTGAAGGAAAAATGGTGGAAATTGCAAAAGCGATTCAAGAGGGCGCAAAAGCATATCTAAGCCGTCAGTTTAAGATGATTGGAATTATCGGCGCTGTAGTGTTTTTTGCACTTTGGTTTACGCTCGGCATCAATATGGCTTTGGGTTTTGCCGTTGGTGCTTTCTTGTCGGGGCTCGCCGGTTATATTGGTATGAGCGTCTCTGTTCGCGCTAATGTTCGTACTGCAGAAGCTGCTAAGAAAGGTATGAAAGAGGCACTCGACGTTGCTGTAAAAGGCGGAACTGTTACCGGGCTTTTTGTTGTAGGTATGGCGCTTCTTGGTGTCGCCGGCTTTTATGCAATTACAGGTGATCTTAAAGCACTCGTTGGTATAGGTTTTGGTGGATCTTTGATCTCGGTTTTCTCACGTCTTGGAGGTGGTATATTTACCAAAGCTGCAGATGTGGGCGCTGACCTTGTTGGAAAGGTAGAGGCTGGCATCCCGGAGGATGATCCGCGCAACCCGGCTGTTATTGCCGATAATGTTGGCGATAATGTTGGCGATTGTGCCGGCATGGCTGCAGACTTGTATGAAACATATGTTGTAACTGCGGTTGCGGCTATGTTACTTGCATCGCTTACATTTAGAAATAACGAAGCGGCTGTAATGTTTCCTCTGGCTATTGGTGCAGTATCAATTTTTACATCTATTATTGGAACTTTTTTTATTCGACTTGGAGCTAAAAAGAATGTAATGGGCGCGCTTTATAAAGGATTGATTGCGGCTGGAGTTTTGGCAGCTGTTGCTTTTTGGTTTTTAGCTTTCAATTTCTTTCCGGAGGGTTCGGTGCTTGGCGCATACGAAATGTTCAAATGTGCTTTGATCGGTTTGCTGGTTACAGCCGGTATGGTTTGGATTACAGAATACTACACTTCAACAGAATACAAACCGGTTAAAGGAATTGCAGAGGCATCACAATCCGGTCACGGCACAAATGTTATTGCAGGTCTCGCCGTGTCGATGAAATCAACAGCCATTCCTGTGATTATTATCTGTATCGGAATTTTGTGGGCTTTTTCGCTTGCAGGATTATACGGCGTGGCTATAGCTGCCATGGCCATGCTTTCTCTAACAGGAATTATAGTTGCGATTGATGCTTATGGGCCTATCACCGATAATGCCGGTGGAATCGCTGAAATGGCGGAGCTTCCGGAATCGGTTCGCGATATTACAGATCCTCTGGACGCTGTAGGAAATACAACCAAAGCTGTTACAAAAGGTTATGCAATAGCATCAGCCGGACTCGCGGCGCTAGTATTGTTTGCCGCTTACACCCAGGAATTTGCGGAGTTGGGTCATCCTTTAACTTTTATGTTGCAGGATCCGAAAGTTATAGTTGGATTGTTTATTGGTGGTTTATTACCATACCTCTTTGGAGCATTCGCGATGGAAGCTGTTGGCAGAACTGCGGGTGCGGTTGTTGAGGAAGTTCGCAGACAGTTTAAAGAATTGCCAGGAATCATGGATGGTTCACAAAAACCGGAGTATGGTAAAGCGGTTGATATTGTTACCAAAGGTGCGTTAAAGAATATGATTATTCCAGCGCTTTTGCCAATCGTTGTACCAATCGTAGTCGGTTTTACTTTGGGTCCTGTTGCACTTGGCGGTGTGCTTGTAGGTTCTATCGTTACAGGATTGTTTGTTGCAATTTCGATGACTTCCGGAGGCGGAGCTTGGGATAATGCCAAGAAATATATTGAATCCGGTAATTTTGGCGGCAAGGGTTCGTTTGCTCACCAGGCTGCCGTAACAGGTGACACTGTTGGCGATCCATACAAAGACACAGCCGGCCCGGCAATTAACCCGATGATTAAAATACTTAATATCGTAGCACTTCTATTGGTTGGATTGCTTGTATAAAAAAACGTACATCGTACATAGTACTTCGTATAAAATGAAAGGCGTCTCGTTGAGGCGTCTTTTGTTTTTACATAATTAACAATCCTGTAAATCCTCTTAATCCTGTTAATCAAGGTATTAAAAGAAGCACCAAGTGGTGCTGTGCTAGTTGAGCGCTTTGGGATCGTAGGCGATTTCAATCGCCATATCCGGATTCTTATGAAGCTTGTTACGGAGCTTTTTGTCCCAGGCTTTTGCGAGGGGTTCAGAGTCCGGAACTTGGAGATCCAGTGCTTCGGCGCATTGTTTCTCTTCGAAATAGTGACTTTTTACCTCATAGAGAATGCCGTTCGGTACATCATCAAAGATGACGCGAACAAACTTTTGATCTGAAAATCTGGGAAAATTTGTTTTTGAGTAAAGTTGTAAACCTCGCGCTGTTGGAAAAACGCGAAGGTCGGTTTCGAAAACTTCGTTCAGTACCGGCTCGGGAATTTTCAGAAGGCGCCGCATGAATTTTTCTTCGAGGCGAGCACGGTTGCGTTGCAAATAAATCGCGACAGGAACAAGCAAGGCCGCGAGGCCGCCCGCGATCAGAGACCCAAGGGCCAAGCCAAGCTCTGCCGAGAGGCCGGCGTAGATAATAACAGCCATCACGATGGCGCCAATTTTGACAGCGTTGAGCTTTTGCTCGGCGCGCTCGTAAGGGCTGAGTTTGTTACCCGTCATGGTGTCCTCGACGGTGTCGATTGCATCTGATTCGATTTGTTTTGCCAGTGACAAATGTGACATTTGAACCTCCAATATGAAGTCAAAAGGTGAAAGTGCTACCAATATACGTACCAGAAAACGGGAGTTTTGTCAAGAGCTTCCCAATGACTAATGTCAAATAACAAATGGCAAGAGTTACTTAAGTTACTCTTGCCATTTGCTATTTGCTATTTTTATTGTCATTTATTCCTTTACAACCCCGGCATCTACAAGTGCTTCGTAGTGTTTGGGGCGCTTTTCCAGTAGATATTCAACAATTTTTCCGCGAACAGGTTCGTCTGTGAGGTTGTGTTTTTTTGCGAAATTCAGGATATTGTCGATGGCTGATTGCTTATCCTCTTCTTTTTCAAAAGTGATTTCTATTTCAGCTATATTGTAGTCAAAGTCACTGTCATATTCCACTTCGTCCAAGTCGATTGTAAAGATGTCTTTTTTATATTTACGACGGGTGGTTGTGCAATTTACAAAAGGGAGAAAGCCGGATGTGACAATGTCATCATGAAGAGAGCTGGTTTTGGGGAGGTTGAGCTTAGCGCGTATTCCTTCTTCGTCTGTGATTTCATTATATTGATTGATTACTCGCATGTCGTGCCCGGCTAGAGCAACTTTTAGTTCGTAATCTCCGTTGCGATTGCGGAGCCACCAATCTTTTGTGGTGAGGCTAAAATTTTTATCATCAAAATAACTATCGTTAACTTGCTTTTCCGATATAAACAGAGCGCCATCAAGCAGGCGTTTTTGTTGCTCAGTGGATAGGTGAAATTTTTTCTCGATTTCGAACATGTTAGAAATTAATTATGAATTATGAATTATGAATTAAGAATGTTGGAATCGAGCTTGGCTCGATATTTATCTTATATAATAATGCCGAAGGGCTCGTAAATTTTTAATTCATAATTTTTAATTCATAATTTTTTATTGTATCCAACCCCGTGCTCGTTCTAAAGCTCTTTCGTATTGCTCGAGGAATGCGTGACCGCGCTTGGTACGTTTGGGGGAGTAAGATTTTTTGCACGTTTGATTTTTAGAAGCTTCGCGCCAAGTGGGCCAAATTTTGGCGCCAAGGCCGGCTATCATTGCAGCTCCGGCACCTGTGGCTTCGAGCTCGGCAGGTAGGCAGAGGCGGACGTTGCTAATATCGGCTTGGCTTTGCATTAGCGGCGCGGAACGCGTTAACCCACCCGAGACTCTCCAAGATGTAATTTTGGAACCGGTCTGTTCGCTTAAAAGTGCTGCCATGCGCTCGGTTTGGCAGGCGATGGCTTCGATAGCCGCACGACAGATATGGGTTCTTTCCGTAGCGCGGTTTAAACCGATTATTAACCCGCGCGCGGCAGGATCCCAATCGGGTGCCGCGAGGCCCGAGAAAGCAGGTACGATTGTAACTCCGCCCGTAGTCTCTACCTTGGCGGCGAGTTCATCGAATTCTTTCATGGTTTCTACCAAGTGCATGTTATTTTTTAACCATTCGAGCATAGCGCCACCGGTTAATGCGCTGGTTTCGTAAGCGAATTCGGTTGCTCGCCCCGATCTTTTCCAGCCTACTGTTGTGAGTATGCCGCTTGTTGCCGGGCGAGGAATCTGGCCAATGGTTTTTAGTGTAAAAATTCCGGTGCCATATGTAACCGCCAGCATTTCTTTATGTAGAGGCCCATGGCTGAAAAGAGCGGATTGTTGATCGCCAAGAATCCCAGTGATTGGGATTTTGATACCAAAGAGTTTTTTTTCACTTTCACCGAAGTTGCTATCAGAATCTTGAATACGGGGGAGTTGGCGCTCTTCGATGTTAAAAAGTTTTAAAAGTTCAGTATCCCAAGTTTGGGTTTTTAAATTCATTAGCATTGTTCGACTGGCGTTTGACGGTTCGGTGGCATAAGATTTTTTTCCGGTTAAGTTCCAGAGGATCCAAGAATCAACCGTACCGAAAAGTAAACGTTTCTTTTTGCTTTTTAATTTGTTGTTTAGCCATTCCATCTTTGTGGCGCTAAAACTCGGATCGATTACCAAACCGGTTAAAACCTTGATGCGCCTTGCTAGAGCTCGTTGTTTTTCGATAGCTTTGCACCTAGATGATGTGCGGCGATCTTGCCAAACTATGGCGCGGTTAAGCGGTTTGCCGGTGGCAGCATCCCAAACAATTGTTGTTTCGCGTTGATTTGTAATGCCTATACAAGAGATGTTTTTTGAGCTTATACGATTTTTTTTGATTACATCTTTAGCTGCGTTTAAAGTTTTGTCCCAAAGCTCTACCGGGTCTTGCTCCACTTCGCCGGTTTCCGTTGTGTAAATGTTTAGTTTGTGCGAGATTTGATCTTTTTTAATCAGATGCGTATCGAACAAAATGGCACGAGTGCTGGTTGTTCCGATGTCGAGAGCTAAAATATATTTCATATTACAATACTATAAACTACAAACTAAAAACTTTAAAGTCACAAATAACATTGAACGTTTAACGATAAACTTCAAACAACAAATGTCTGACCGGGAATTTTTAGAAAACTACATTAACTCGTTATAAACGTTATGAACGTTAAAAACGTTAAGACGTTATAAACGTTATAAACGTTATGAACGTTAAAAACGTTAAGACGTTATGACTTTATGACTTTATGACTTTATGACGTTATGACGTTCGACGTTTGACGCCGTTATGGTATGCTATAGCGCATGGATTACATAATTACATTTTTTAGCAATTTGCATAATTTGAATGCTTTAATTACTTGGGGTGGTTATACGGTGCTTGCAATTATAGTTTTTGCAGAATCCGGGTTGTTGTTTGGTTTCTTTTTGCCCGGGGATTCGTTATTGGTTACAGCCGGGTTACTTGCAACTCAGGGTTATTTAAATATATGGGAGCTTTTCTTTTTATTGGCGACTATGGCAATTGTTGGCGATAGTGTTGGTTATCAATTTGGAAAGTATGTGGGACCAAAGTTATTTAAGCGCGAGAAATCTATTTTGTTCGCAAAAGATCATTTGTTAAAGGCGAAAGCTTTTTATGATAAGCATGGAGGTAAGACGATTATTTTGGCAAGGTTTATGCCGATCGTCAGAACGTTTGCGCCGATTGTGGCCGGTGCAGGCAGCATGCCTTATAAGAGGTTTTTATTATTTAATGTAATTGGTGGGATTGCTTGGACCGGGTCGATGCTCGGAATCGGTTATTTTTTAGGAAAGGTTATTCCGGGGGTGGATCGATATCTGCACATTGTTATAGGGGTAGTTATATTGTTGTCCATATCTCCGGGTATTTATGCTTGGATTAGAGAAAAAATGGTCAACAAAAATAATAATAAGTCAGATTTCAAGTAGATATACTTGCATCATCTGTAGTATTTGGTAAGGTGCTTTTAGCACTTTTTTGCTTTTAGGAAAGGAAGTGGCCGAATGGATAGCTCATTGTACGAGGCTTTGAAGGATATATTCCTTCATGGAGCCGTGGGTTTGCGAGAGCCACGCTTTAGGCAATTGCCTTTCAGGGTAGATTTGGCCAAGCTGGAAACCAATCCAATTGTGCGCAAACATGTCTTCAAGCTTCTTTCGGATCGGATAGATCCAAGAGCATATGATGCCGTAACATCATCAACAGATGATTGCAGGGCACTAGCGGCAATCTACGCTGATAGATGCGGATTGCCATTCGTACTTCCTATAGAAGTTACTTCGAGCAGTAAAGCGCCGATTCTGCTTTATGGAGATGTTCCTGTAAATAGTCGTTTGGTAATGGTGAATGCGTACAGCATGCCAACCGCCGCTAACAACATGGCAAATAATTCTTTTGTGCATGTATTGAATTTAATGCGCGCTAAAGGATTTAGCGTTGCAAAGATAGTTTCTGTTTTTGATGCCGATAGAGAGCATGTGTTTAGGCGATATCTTGCGACATTGAGTGGGGATCCTGTATCTTATGAAGCGATTTTTGAGATGGGGGATGTTTTAAGAATGCTAAAATCAGCCCCAGATGATTTTAATTTGGAAGGAGCAAAAATAGATGCTGCGATTGAACATTATGATCGGAATGCAACCATTGCTCCACCTTCATCAACGCAATAACTTTTTGCCGTATCTTACGGCTATTTTTATTGCTAAAATAGGGTAAATCTTTTATACTTATGTCATTCACATTGAATCATTTTCGTTATCATTATGCCGCCAGATAAACTAACAATCGAAGAAGAGCACGAACTCTTCTTGCGGTTTAAAGCAGATCCGGAAGTAATTTCCGAGATTTACGACCGCCACGCAAAACCACTGTATTCGTTTTTGTTAAAACGAAGCGGGCACAAGGAAACAGCAGAGGATCTTGTTGCTCATACTTTTATGAAACTTGTTGAGTCACATTCCAAATTAGAATGGAAGGGTGTGCCAATAGGCGCATGGCTATATCGAGTTGCTGTTAACGCTCTTGCGGATCATTGGAGGAGCGCCAAAGTTAGAAAAGAATCCGCTACTTTAGATGATGACGATGATTATTTTGATCCACCATCCAATGATGATCCGGCTTGGAACACAGAGATGACAATAGAACGCGAGAGGTTGATGAAAGTGATGAAACATTTATCGGGTCGTGATCAGGAAGTATTAACTTTGCGTTTTTATGGAGGCTATAAAACAGAAGACGTTGCAACGGAACTTGGCATCTCTAATAATCACGCGGCGGTGCTTATTTATCGTGCACTTGGCAGAATGCGCAAAAATTTAATTGAATCCAAAGCTTAATATGAGAAACAACGAAGAAAAAATCGCCAAAGGTTTAAACGAGGCGTTAGAACAAAAAGGTAAAGTTGATGATGTATATCAACCATATTTGCGTATGGCAAAAGCATTGGAAGCGGATGCATCGGAGAAACAGGGGATGGATTCAAGTGTCATGAAAGAGCAAAAAATGCATTTATTGCAAATGGCTAAGAATCTTAAAGAAAGCAATATGCAAGAAGAATCACAAAATATATCGTCCGCTAAAAAAGAGAATAAGGCAAAAAATGTTATTAAACGCCCTTGGTACATTTGGGCGGGCGGTTTAGCAGTTGCGGCTGTTGTTGTTCTGGTGGTTTTTGTTTCTCAAACAGGCCCGCTTCCTTTTGGGCCCATGGCTGATCAAGAATCCAGCTTCATGGGTAAAGCAAAATTATCGGTTCTTATTCCGGCGGTACACGCTGGGGATGCGTTTACGATTTTTGTTGATAAAGGCGATGAGGATGATGCGGCTGTTGATACCAGTTTCAAGATAGAGAGTAAAGTTGATGTTGATGCAAATGACTTACAACAAAGCTTAAGAATAGTTTCCGTGGCCCGCGAACAAGATGGTGTGTTTGTTGATTTTGATATTAAAAAGAGCGGAGATAAGGAATATACGGTAACGCCTAAAAAGGATTTAGACCCCGGAGAAGTTTATAAAGTTTCCATTGCCGCCGCAGTAGAGGGTGATGGCGAGAAGAAGCCCCGCGAGTTTTCTTGGGCGATACAAACACAGGATACTTTTAGAGTTTTGCGTTCCGTACCGGGGAATAAAACAAGTTATGTGCCTGTTAACACAAGTATCGAGGTAACCATGTCAAAAACAGGATGGGAAGATGTTGATGATTTTTTTACAATTCAACCTCAGGTTGCGGGGCGATTTGAAACGCATGGACGCACAATTGTATTTGTTCCAAACAAACCCTTGAATCATGCAACAATCTATACGGTAACTTATAAAAAGGGTTGGGGTATTAAAGATGGCCCGGGTTTGGAAAACGATGTGGTTATACATTTTGAGACGGAAGCTAAAGATGCGGATTCGGGAAACAAGAGTTATTTTAATATCTATAATTATGTATTCGAATCTTCGTTGGCTAACGACGTGTTAATACCCGTTTCCGCTTCGGAAGATCTCGATGGAACTAACGTAAAATTGACAGGATATTCCGTAACAATGGAAACGGCTTTGGAAATGGTTAAAGAATTGGAAAGCATTCCATATTGGGCATATCTATCGAAAGAAAAATCCACGGTTTTGCAGGATCAGGCAAAACAAGAGGTTTTTTCTTTAGAGACGGCTCTGGAGAATTCGGATAATTATTGGCAAAGTTATGTAAGACTGCCAGCAGAAACTCCGAAGGGATGGTATGTTGTAAAAATACAACCAGCAATTGGAGATCCGTCTTTTGTGTTATTGCAAAGAACGGATGTTGCGGCATACACGATGGTAGATCGTGATCAGATTATTGTTTGGGCTGTAAATCGTGATACCGCAAAACCACTCACGAATCTGGATGTTGCTTTGGGTGATCAGAAACTTAAAACTGATAATATGGGCGTCGCCAAATTTAAAACGCCCCAAAAATGGGCAGAATATTTGGATAATTCGGATAAAAATTGGGATGATACAACATCACCATCGGAAGTTATGATGGTTGGTTCTTCACAAATGGGCGTGATTTTGTCGGTGAAATATATAGACTGGTATTGGGGTTATGGAAGGGATTCGAGCATGTCAGGAAAAATGAAATATTGGAGCTATTTATTCCCGGATCGTCCATTGTATGGGTTAACGGATGAGATGAATGCATTTGGATTTTTACAAACTCGTGATAAGGGCGAAGGAGCCGGAGTAGTTCAATTGGAATTTAGGTCTAACGACATTGATTATTCGAACTATAAACAAAAAGTTTTAGCACGTGTTGAATTAACAACTGATGACGAAGGATTTTTTGAGGGTAAATTAGCTTGGTCGGTGCCACTTACTCCGGGGTATTACAATGTAACATTGGTTAAAGACGGGGAGGATATCGAGCAAAGGAATGTGGAAGTTAGAGATATTGTTAAACCGGCTTATTCCATTTCGGTTATAACGGATAAAAAAGCGGTTTATGCCGGTGAGCAAATCCGAGGAAATATAAAATCAGAGTTTTTTGATGGTACACCTTATGGCCAACTGCAAATTAATTTTGAAACATACGGACAAAAGCGAGGTAATGAAGTTTTGTTAACAGATGATAACGGATTAGCTTATTTTGATTTTTCTACAGAACCATTGGAATGCACAGCCGACAAAGAAAGGGTAAATTGTTCCGATACAAAAACAATATCATTGGATGCTCGACCGGTTTTAGGTGAGGAGGGAGATATAGTTGGCCAAGACAGTGTTACTGTTTGGCGCGGGCGTCAAGCGTTTGATAGTTGGTCGGAAAAGAGCGATACGGCTAACGGAGCGGTTAAGTTAAGAGTTCGTGAAGTAAACTTAAATCAATCAAGCGATGAAGGGTCATCTGTATATGGAGATGGTGTTTCTGGTGCCGTGATAGAGAGCGAAATCTTTGAAGTTCATTGGGATAGGGTCGAAAGCGGTACATGGTATGATCCGATAGAGAAAAAAGTGAATCCAAGTTATCGTTATAATCAAAGGTTTGAATCAATTGGTAAATTTACCAGCAGAACAGACGCATCGGGAGAGGCAATCCTCAGTTTCCCCATGAATAAAGATATTAATTACAGGGTACTCTCAACCTATCTTGAAAATGGAAAGATTAAGCATGCTGATATGACTTATGTTTACAGCGGTTATGCTAATTACAGCCCTTACAATAACTTTCATGATGAATATTTAACCTTGGAATCTACGGGAGCGGATAAGGATAAAAATGAATATTCAATAGGGGAGGAAGTTTCTTTGAGGTTTGTAAAAAATAAAGTTCCTTTTAATGAAGGTGACTCTACATTCCTATTTATAAAAGCATCACGCGGTATACAGGCGGTTACCCAAAGCACTGAGGCTTCGTATAAATTTAATTTTACAGAGAAGGAAATGCCCAATGTAGCTATTTATGGTGTTGCATACACAAAAAATGGTTTTGAGCAGACGCAGTATCATGCTTCGTTAAAGAAAGAAGATCGTGAATTGAATGTTGAGTTAAGCACGGATAAAGATAAGTATGCTCCGGGTGCTCAAATAAAAGTTAGAGCCAAGGTGACAGATAAGGATGGTAATTCTGTGCAAGGCGCGCGTGTTGCGGTTTCTGTGGTAGACGAGGCTTTGCTTGCTGTTGCAAGCAGGAGTAGTGACCCAAATACGTTAGCAAATTTGTATAGTTGGGTTTCCGACGGTGTTTTGGCATCCAATTGGAGCCATCAGTATGAAGAAAACGGCCCCGGAGGAGGCGCGGAAATGGGCGGAGGTGAAGGACTGGGCGCAATAAGGAAAGATTTTAAAAATACAGCCGCTTTCATGGTTATGGAAACTGATTATGGCGGTACGGCAGAGCAAACTTTTACCGCTCCCGATAATATTACCTCTTGGCGAATGACTGCGGCGGCTCTTACGGAAAACCATTACGCAGGTCAAGGTAGAATTAACGTATCCGTTACCAAGCCGGTGTTTGTTGATGCGGTAGTTCCCAGGAATCTATTGGTCTCCGATAAACCAGTAATTAAGATTAGGGCTCATGGTGCGGCATTGCCATCTCAAGGGGGCATAACATATGTTGTTGATATTCCAACCCTTGGCATTAATGATCAAGAAGTAGTGGGTGAGGCTTACGAGCCGGTATATTTAGCGGTTGATAATTTGGTTAAAGGAAAGCATAAAGCCATTATTGGCGTTAAAGCGGGCGGAAAGGTAGATGCGATAGAAAGAGAAATCGAAGTGATTGAATCTAGGGCGACACATGAGGAAAGGATGATAACCGAATTGGCTCCGGGAGTAACTTTAACCGATCCGGGTGTTTCTTCTGAGATAAGAGCAACATTTGAATCAAAAGCAAAAGCCATAAAAAGAGCTGATGTTTGGAACTTGGCAAACCCCTGGTCTGCGAGGTTAGAATCTCAGTTGGCCGGTGTTATGATGCGTAAGTTATACTTGGATTATTATGGCGAGGATATTGATGGAAATGTAGATACATTGTTGGCATATCAGCAAGTAGACGGCGGTTTATCGATATTGCCTTATGCTTCCTCAGAGGTTTATCTTTCATCAAAGGCCGCGGGGGCTTATTCGGGCGCATTTGATACAAGTAAACTTATTAATTATTTCTGGACAATTTCTGATGATGAAGATGTGTCACGCGAAGAATCCATTGATGCTTTGGCGGGGCTTGCGGCTCTTGGGCAACCTGTTTTGGAACGCTTAAGAGTGGCTGCCGCTGAAGAAGATTTGTCTTGGAGAGAGGAATTGGCGCTTATGCGCGGTTTGGAAGAATCCGGCGACAGAGAAGCATCGCGTAAATTGTTGGATTCATTAATTGCCAAGGCGGAAGTTAATGATAATCAGATGCGTCTTGCGGTAAGTGATGATGTTACGGAAGAAATCGAGGCAACCGTGCAAGCTGCCGCAATGGCTTCGGTGCTTGCGCATCCGGATGCGGAAAAAATGATGGCTTATGTTGACTCGGTTTGGACTCACGAAGCAATGACAGATTTGGATAGGGCTATCTATTTGGAAAAGATTGTTCCGACTTTAGCTGATGTTAATGTTAAAATCAGTTATGCGATTGGCGAGCAAGTTTTGGAAGTGGATTTGAGCGAATGGGCATATCATACGGTTACTCTATTGCCAGATGAGGTGAAGCAGTTTAGAGTGCTTAGCGTAAACGGGCCCGCAGCAATAAGTTTCTTGCGCAGAGTAGAGGGCGATATCAAAGAATCAAGCCCATTGCTTGGCGTAGATCGCAATTATACAAAGATTGATGGAGACATGAATGATCTTAATGAAGGTGATATGGTTAAAGTAAATCTAAAAGTAAATTGGGATCCGCGAGCGCAAGATGGATGCTATATTGTTCGCGATAGATTGCCGGGAACTTTGGTGCCAATTGTAACCATAAGATACGGCCGTTGGAATCGCTTGGGTGATTGGTACCCGCAGGAAATTAATAAAGGCGAGATAAGTTTTGTGGTTTGTAAATCCGATAAACCTGTAAATATAAATTACACCGCAAGAGTTGTTTCCTTGGGTACGTATAGTACAAATGGAGCTATTATCCAGTCCATGCAAGTACCCGGTTTGGCCGCGACATCAGAATCCAAACAGATTATAGTAAAATAAAAAGAAGCGGGCCACGGGCTCGCTTCTTTATTCTCCGAACAAGGTTTTACCATGATTATAAATATGATTTATAGGATGATTAATTTAAAATTCAATATAACGATCTTGGTGATGATTGTTGCTGTTTTAATTGTTGGATCCGGGTGCGATATCTCGTCAAACGTCAAACGTCAAACGTCAAAGGCCAGCAGTGATAAGGTGTCACAAGTTATTAAAAATAGGGAACTTGTTAGTACGAAATTTGTTGATTCGTATGAGTTTGCGAGGTCTGCAGGGGTTGGCGTGAAAGAGGTAGACGGTCATCCGGTTGCGGGGATTGTGAATCATCATAGTTTGGCAATGGATCTACAAGCGCGTTTTTTTAAATCGCTTAAAGCAACGAGACCGGATGTAAAAAAGTTCGTAATAGTTTCACCGGATCATTTTTTAGCGGGGGATCTTGTATCGACGCATGATTTTGCTTATTCGACTCCGGCAGGAGAGGTTGGATCGCTTGCGTTGGATGTTACGGGAATATTTCAAGCTAAGGATGTTAAAGTTTTTGCAAATGAGCATGGGGTTGGGGCGCTTACACCGTTTATAGCTAGAGAATTCCCCGGATCGGTTATTGTTCCGGTTTATGTAAGACCCGAAGCGACACGTTTGCAGCTGCAAAAAATCGGACAGGAAATCGCGGAGGTGGTTGATGAGGATGCCTTTGTGATTATCTCATCGGATATGAGTCATTATCTAAGCGATTATGAAGCTAGGGAAAACGATGAGATCACATTAAGCTGGATTCGGAGTATGAATTGGGAGAAGTTGCAATCGGCTACAGATGATTATACGGATTCGGCGCAAGGGTTTGTGGTTCTCCAAGCCATTTTTGAGTCGCTAAAGCATGATGTTGATTTTGAGCTATTGGATTATGCCATATCGACTGATTACGGAGCGGATGCGAATGAAACTACGAGTTATATAAATGGGTTTTATGTGATAGCAGATAGCAGATAGCTGTTGGCTGATGGCAATGAAAAAAACCGACCAGTGTCGGTTTTTTTTACTCTTTGCAGTTTACGCTTTATTCTTTGATCGGTTCCATGGTTTCGTGTAATCTCTCCAGCGCTTCCACGAAATCGGTTTTGGTTAAGTCTTTATCCAGTTTGCGGGTGATAAGCTCTGATATATCATTGGAAAGTTCTTCTTCGATACGACGAATGAGTTCAGCGGGCATGATTAGTTGTATATCTTTTATGCCGTGGTCATCGACTAAGTCGGTTATGGTTTTTGTAAGTTCTTTGGTATATTTTTTACGATTTTCACCATCATCCGCACCTGTTTCGGTTTTGGAATGCCTGCCATCGCCGACAACCACAGAACTGTCACCACCCTCGTAAGTTGGGTTAGGGGCTTCTATGGTTGCTATACTGTTAATTTCGATTTCATCTGTAAGGTGAATATTGGTTTTGCCGAAATTACCAATCAAAATTAAGGTTGGTTCGGAAAAATTTTGAAGGTTTTCTGGGAGTAACATAATATTTTTACAAATTAAGAATTAAAAATTATGAATTAAGAATTATTAATGATGTAATCTATATTTTTCGATTGTAATCAGGATAAGTCGCAATATTTTTTATATAAACCGTAGCGACGATCCCAGGGTGGTCGTCTTGTAAATATTTAGATGAGATCTAATTTTAATTTGTTAAGATAATCTTCGAAGGGTTTGTGGTAATTGCTGTTGGAGTGAATACCGCGATAGATAGCTTCGAGCAAGGGTGTGCGGGCTTGTAAACGGCGAGCGAGTTTTAAGCAGAGCTCGGAGGCGCGGATTCCTTCGACAGTTGATAGACCCAGTTTAAGGTGATCATTGGTTTTGGCTTTGATTAATTTTTCACCATATGTACGGTTGTGGCCATGTGGTGATAAGCCGGTTACCAACAGATCTCCAAGACCGGCCAGTGAAGGTGCTGTTTTTGGATCCGCACCGGCACGAAGCATGATACCGGCCATTTCGCTAACCGCCATTGTGATGATAAGAGCTTTGGAATTGGTAGGGTAGTGCAAACCATCACAAAATCCGATTGAAATCGCGTAGGGGTTTTTTAATGCGGCTCCAAGGCCAACTCCCATTAAGTCTGTACTTTCGGCAACTTTAACGTGCCCGCCTCGCAATAAACCGGCAACAAATTCACGAGAATTTTTATCGGTAGAGGCAACTACAAAGGCTGTTGGTGTTTCGTGGGTCAACTCTGTGGCTATTGCCGGGCCGCCAATCATACATGTGTGTTTTTGGATATCTTTGGGAAGGTGTTTTTTTATACTTATTACAACCGGTTCCAGAGTTTCGGAGTTTAATCCTTTTGTTATGCAAGCAACGGTGGCGTTTTTTTGTAAAAATGGTTTTGCCTGTTGGATTAAAGAAATTGCGACATGAGATGGTACGGCCATTATTATTAAATGCGCATCTTTGAGGCAAGTTTGTATATTGGAATCTGCTTTAACATTGTGCGGTAGTTTAACTTTTTTAAGGTATTTTTTATTACAATGTTTTTTGTTGATTTGTTTTTCAACATCAGGCTCTATGCAGTACATATAAACAGGGTGCCCTTTTTTACCCAGATGGTAGGCTAAGCTGGTACCTACATTGCCTGCGCCTAAGATAGCTATATTTGTTTTTCGCATATGGCAACCATTTTACAGGTTGCGCAAATTTGCGTCTAATCTATTTTTTTCCAAACGGAGATATTATCTTCTTGAAAGATTATTTGCCAATTATCATTAAAAAGTTCTGTGTATTTTTTATCATGTGCCAGAACATGTGTGATTTTATTCTCTTTTAAGAAATCATTGAATATTTTTGCGCTGCTTGTTTTTCGCCAGGTGTTGAATTCAGAAAATCGTTGCATGAAATTGGGAGTTTCGTGATTGTGGCCAATCCAAACATTTTTTTGTGCATGAGCAGGTGTCCAAAGGTTCGTATACATGTCGGTACTTATGATTATGCTCTCTTGGGATTCGTTTTTTAAAATATTCCATGCGTGAATCGTTTGATTCGAGGTGTAAAAGTATTTGTTCCAAGCAGGATCAGTGGCGAGAGCGAATTGGGATTGCATTAAATGCAGAAAAGGAAAACTTAGAAGTACAATGAGTGATATTTTTAGAATCAAATCGGTTTTTGGTTTGAGGTTGTCGTAAATATGAAGCCAAAAGGGCAGAGTTAGAATAGTTAAGGCCGGAAGTAAGGCTTCTGTAAATTTGCGATTCCAAGGGAATGGTAGAATTATACAAATAATAGCCGACGCCAACCAAGCCCAAACCCAATTTTTATCGTCTGAATGTTTGCTTGTTTTATTTTGGATAATCCAAATGCAAGCGATTATGATTGGAAGAAGTATTATTAGCCACATCCAGATTGGATCAAGTGGGAGGGTATTGGTTACGAGGTGGTGCTCGCGGAGTTTGGAATCTTTAAGAATAAGGTAAAAATAATAAATTGCGCCGGGGAGCATCGCGGAGTTTATAATCAAAAAGTTGAAAACAGGTTTTGATTTACGGTTATAGAAAAAAGCGAGTAAAGAGACGATGCCGTAGATGGGGATGTAGTAAGGGTGGAAACTCACGTGATAAGCGATAAAAACCCAAGGGATGACAAGATTGAATTTAGAGCCGGTTATGATTTGCCAAATCCAGCGCGTGTTTAGCATTAATAAGGCCGGCGAGAGGATCATGTGCGCTCCGCCAAGTAAAAGTGAAGAAAGTGCAAATTCACTGCCAAGATCAGCAGGCACTATAGAGCCAAATGTCCATGATGCAGTAACTGTTAGGTAGACTGTATAAAGCCAACCCGTGCTTACGCCGGTTAATATTAGCCAGGAAGTTATTTGAGTGTGTCTTGAGGAGTTTGTGACACTTCGGGCGGTTATGTATATCGTGAAAGCCAGGAAAATGGTCGTTAGAATACGGAGAATCTCGTGAGACAGTATTGGCGAGGCTCCCAGTTTCATTAATAAACCACCTAAAATCCAAAAAGAGTCGAAACGGGCTACGTGACTGGGGCCGGCGAATAAGTTTTGTAAGAGTGGAGATGTTGAGGCTTGGTTGATGTAGTTTATGTAGACTCCGGTGTCGCTGGAATTGGATATTGTTGCGCCGAGCCACGTATGATCTATTGGTGTAAGTACCAGGATGCCAAAAATTGTTAGATATTCAAAAGCAAGCATTATGAAAGCTAGCAAGAATGTAAAGCGCCACTTTTGGAAGAAATGATAAATTACTAACATTAAATAATAAATAATAATAAATTCAGTTTATAAAGTTCATAAAGTTTGTAAAGTGGTTATTGGGTTGGTTGGCTTTATGAACTTTAAAAACTTTTTACTTTATAAGCTAAAATAAATAATAAATAACAAAGCGAGGGGAATGATTTTTTTATATAGATTTAAATAATGTTGTGAGCATGTCTTTATTGTTACGTCAGTAATCTTTGTTATTTGTTATTTATTATTTGTGATTTATTGTGTGTTGTGGGTTATTTGGTTAGGGGAACGACGATGTTGTATGGAGTTGTTGCACCGTCTAAAGTTTTTGTTCCACTGCCCACAAGCGCCGGTACCAAATAGCGATAATCATAATCGGTATCCGGTTCCAATTCCATAAATGCAAAAAAAGTTTCATTGATATCTACCGAACCATTGGGGGCACCTCCTAAACCGCCATTTAGCATATTTTGGCGCATTTGTTCTGCGCTGATTGCCGGGTAATCGGAACGCCCGGGGTTTGCAGAGAATGTAATCCAGCCATATTCGACTGATAAGTTTTGAGCATTAAAGATTAAGAAACCGCCTATTTCCGATCTTCCGTTAGCGCTTACGATATTGCGTTCATCGATTACAAGATCAAAAGTTATGGGTATGCGCGAAGGGAATTGAGGTTCCAGACAATTATCCGTTTCATCTGGTGGAGGCGTTGATTCGATTAATGTTTTGGCGTTTTGTATTTGATTGTATTTTGCCAATGTATTTTGGTTAATGCATGATTCTTTGCTGTCGATTTTTCGTTTCCACTCTTTCCAATTTATTTGAAGGGTTGGATTACGATAAGAAAGCGGGTTTAAACCTCGGCCAATCATAAAATTGTTTACAGCGGTTTCGATTTCTTCATCTGTTGGCCATTTGGAAACTAATTTTGATGTTGGTGTATTTTGAGCGTTAGCATAAATCAAACGGCGGTTATTTGAGTTGTAGCTTAAAACTTCGTTGTCGGAATTTGTCCAGGTGAATGCAATGTCTAAATTTTTCGATTCTTTGCCGATTAGGCCAATGGGCATGTTCATTGAGGTTGTTAAGTTTTGGAATTGAGTCGTATCTAAACCATTTGGCGGTAATCGTAAAACGCTTACCTCGGGTTGCAAACTGGGTAAATCGGTATTTATGCGTACTACGGCTTTGGTTTTGGGTACGGAAGGTGTTTTTGGAATTTGTCCAAAACCCTGTTTTTGAGCAACGCTATTTATACCGGATAGTGAACTGATGGGTTCGGCGATATTTACAGAAGATATTGGTTCAAGGCATCCGGCAGAAATCAAGATGGTCGCCAAAAAAGTAAAAAGTGGGATTTTTTGCATAACTTACGTTATTATAACATGTTACAAGTTGCGTGTAACATGGAATTGGTTGGCAGTAGCTGAGCTGCATTGACATATGATTGGCGCAGAGGTATATTCCTAGTTGATAGCTTGGTTTTGGTTTTAAATATAATTTAAACAAAGAGTTTAGCTAATATGAATAGTTTATTTAAAGTATCAGCAAAGAATCACGCGGGAATGATAATTATGTCGGCACTGGCAGAGGGGCAAGCGGCAATTAATGATTCCGGTGATGGTTTTATTTCGTTAAAAGAAATCGCGAATGATATGGGTTTGTCGCAAAAATTTTTAGAGGAAATTGCCGCCGCTTTAAAGAAAGCTAAATTAGTGGTTGGTAAAAAAGGCCCGGGAGGCGGCTATAAATTAGCACGACCAGCTAAGGACATGTCGGTTTATGATATTTTAGTTGCTTTAGAGGGTCCTATCGCCCCAATGAGTTGCGATGGCGCTTTTTGCCCGGTTGCAGGTAAATGCAGCTCAAAAACTTTGTGGGGAGAGTTACATAAGGAATTGGTGAAATCGATCAGGGCAACATCGTTATCGCAAATATCCAAGGTTTAATAATGTTATTGATATAAAAATTTGATGTATTTATGAGTAAGGGTAAAAAAGAGAAAAAAATTATTAAGGCAAAAACCGGTAATAGAAGTATTGCTAAAAAGAATAAACTCACCAGCAATAAATCGGTACGTTTTGTGTACATGGATCATGCGGCAACGACACCGGTTGATGCAAGAGTAATGAAAGCCATGTTGCCTTATTTTGATAAGTATTATGCTAATCCGTCATCTTTGCATGCGCCGGGGCAAGTTGCGGGGGCTGCTGTTTTTAATTCTCGTAATTCTATTGCAGAAATTCTAAATGCCCACGCGGATGAAATGGTTTTTGTTTCCGGCGGTACGGCATCCGATAATTTGGCAGTTGTTGGAACAGTAAATTCATCAGCGGTGGAAATTAAAAAACTTTTTGGAGCTGATGCTTTACCGCATGTTATTACATCGGCTATTGAGCATCCGGCGGTACTCGAGCCGCTCATTAAGCTGGAGAGAAAAGGAAAGATTGAGTTGACGCAACTTAAGCCTGAAAAAAATGGTGTTCTTAGAGTTAAAGATGTGGTAGACGCTATTAATGAAAGAACAGTTTTAATCAGCATAATGTATGCCAATAATGAAGTTGGTTCGGTTCAGCCAATCGCGGAAATAGGTAAAGCGATAATAAAATATCGAAAAAGTAAAAATATTGCCTATCCATATTTTCATACGGATGCTTGCCAAGCTGCCGGCTTTTTTGATTTAAATTTTGAAAAATTGCATGTAGATTTAATGACATTAAATGGCGGAAAAATTTATGGCCCAAAGGGTATAGGTTTATTATTTGTGCGCAGAGGTGTAAAAATAGAACCAATGATTTACGGAGGCGGTCAAGAGCGCAGGCTGAGGTCGGGTACGGAGAATGTTCCCGGGATAGTCGGGTTGGCAAAAGCGTTAGAGCTGGCACAGGCTAAAAGAGAGAAAGAATCTGATAGATTGATTAAGCTGCGCGATAGATTAATCGATGGTTTGTTAAAGATCGAGAAATCGCGTTTAAACGGCGACGCAAAGAAAAGGCTGCCAAACAATGTAAATATTTCTTTTATGGATATCGAAGGCGAGGCGGCGATGTTGTATCTGGATGCTAAAGGAATCTACTGTTCTACGGGCTCGGCTTGCGCGTCCAGAGCTTTAGATCCCTCGCATGTGATTTTGGCGCTTGGGTTAAGCTACGAGGCGGCACATGGATCTTTAAGATTTACTTTAGGGCAATCGACCACAAAAAAAGATGTTGATTATGTAATCAAGGAGTTGCCGGATGTTGTGCGAAAACTTCGCGCAATAAGCCCGGTATCTTTGGATATGAAACAGTTCTAATAATAAATTGTATCTTGTATCTGGTATTTAGTATCTGGCAGAGATGTTAGAGATATCAAGTGGACTAATTTCTTTTTAAACTGCAAGATACTAGATATAAGATACAAGATACTATAAGCATATGACCAATAAGAAAGCACAAAAGTCAGTAGATATCGCACCGGCAAAAAATGGCGGAAGCGGTTTTTATTCGGATATTGTAAAAGAGCATTTTTTTCATCCTAAAAATTTTATGGAGGATGATAAGGCTTATAAAGCGGATGGACAAGGTATGGTTGGCAGCCCGGCTTGCGGTGATGTGATGAGGGTTTGGATTAAGGTAGATAAAAAGTCGGAGCGTGTTAAAGATTTAAAATGGAAAACTTTTGGATGCGCATCAGCGATAGCCGCAACCTCCATGATGAGTGTTATGGTAACCGAGGGAGAGGGGATGACTTTGGAAGAGGCACGAAAACTTCGTCCACAAGACATCACAGAGCGTCTGCATGGATTGCCAACCAGAAAGATTCATTGTTCGGTGTTGGGAGATAAGGCTTTGCGGTCCGCGATTAATGATTATTATCGAAAACAAGGTGAGACGGATAAAATAGAGATAGAATCCGGTCGTATTATTGATAAAGTTTTAAAAATTACGGATCATGATATTGAAGAGGCAGTGCTCGAAGGTGCTACGAATTTGGAGGAAGTTCAATCTAAAACAAAAGTTGGTACGGGTGATGAAACTTGCATTCCGGAAGTCGAACAATTGATCAGGTTTTATAGAGAAAAATTTTTTGGTGCTGAATAATTTTCGTACAACGTACATCGTACAATGAGTAATAAAGCAAAGAAGAGGCGTCTCAATGAGGCGTCTTGACTTTTTTTGTGATTTTGGTAGGTTTCAAGAGGTACTTTTAAACCCTTGGGAGGTAAGTATGAGTTATTTCATCGGGGTTTGCGTGGAGGACGAGTTGGATGGAACACGGCAGGATATTGAGATTTCCGTTAAGGCGACAACTGATGAGGATGCGAGAAGAGCGTTCGATATCTGGAAGGAGGCTAATCCTGCGATTTTCAATGGTGCACCCATTGTGGGTGAACCAAAGTTGTTCTTTATGAAGAGAGTTGCATAAGATGAAAGATGTAACCAGATACTTTATTCGTTTTCAGGCAAAAGTAGCACCATCATTTGGTGATGTGAGCGATAAATGCGAGGTATCGCTTTTAGGATCAACCGATGCTGAAGCAAGGAATGAGTTTGATCTTTTTTGCTATCGGCACCCCATTGAATTTGAGGGTAGAATTATTACATCTAGCTTGCGTTTGATCAAAGAGCAGACGTTGGCAGAGAGATAACTTTTGGAGCTTTTAGCTCCTCTTTTAATACCGCGTATCAAAACTGCCATATACAGCCTTCGTCCCGAGCTCCCTTTTATACATCAGGGTCTGAGTATAGTTGAAGACAGGTCGAGGGAGATACAAAATACTAGATACTAGTATAGATGTTGACGTAGCAGTTAACTCGTATTAAGCTTAGTTTGTATGACAAAGAAAATTGCAAAAATTGTAGTAGATCGCGACCTATGTATTGGCGCGGCACCGTGTGTTACGGTAGCGCCTGGTGTGTTTCAACTCGATGAAGAAAATAAAGCAATTATTGTAGATGCCAAAGGTGCGGATGATGATACGATTTTACTTGCGGCGGAATCTTGCCCCGTGCAGGCGATTTTACTTTATGATGAAGATGGGGAACAGATATACCCGTAACCAATATTACTTAGTACTTAGTCCTGGTACTTAGTCCTAGTCCTAGTACGATTGGTTTAGTGAACAGTGGACGGTGAAAATAATCCTGCAAATCCTGTTAATCAAGTCGTAGATTCTGTTATAGACCTTGAGTGAAATCGAAGGGAGCGAAGTCGAAGAGGTAAAAAAAGACCCCGCAGAGATTTGCGAGGTTTTAAGTTTAGCTGCCGGGCTTGGGTGGTTTGCCGGGAGCCGGGAATTGATAGGAGCGAGTTCTGCGAATATCTTCGGTATTGGATATAGTCGCTTCCCCGGGTCGCGGATCGCAGACAACTTTACCGGGGGAGCTGTAAACTTCCGTAACTTGGATCAGCTCATCTTCATCATCGACCAGATCACTTAGATCCGAGGGGTCGGCTTCTTTTTCATCTACCAAGTCACGAAGGCTTGATGGCGGAATTTTTGAGTCTTGGGCACTGCTTTGCGGTTGCGCAAAGTTGGCGGAGCCGGGGATTAGAAATTCATTGGGATCCGCGGGCGGTGTCTTGTCTTTGAGTTTGCGTTGCCAATCTTCTTGAATTTCACGTACATCCGTACTCTCATCCCGGAAATTGACTGCAGGGTACTCGCGACCGGATTCTTTAGGGTGAGTAGGTGCCCGGCTTAGTTCGATTTCTCTGGAACGGGAGCTGTAGGTGTCGCCTTCCCAGCCATTGGAGCGGTTGCTAACCCGAGGCATTGGGCCGGTTGGTTGTTCCGGCGGGAATTCGCGTACAATCGGAGTAATGTCGCTATCCGCCTCCAGCGCAGGAAAATCATCACTCAGTTCATCTGCTCTAAATCTGTATCGGCCGAGATCTTTTGATTGATCTTTTTTGCCACCAAGTGATGGTTCGCTTAGGCGAGGAGTCGGAGGGGCGGGCGGGATATCGATATCCGAGTTGGTAGGAGTTTGGCCATCCTCGGGAATGAACGGCTTGGTGTTTCTACTCTCCGGTTCGAATTCATCGTCCCAGGTATCATGGAGTCCTTTTGGATACGGAGCGTTTATTCCTGCGGATGACCGAGCGGGATCTGCGAGTGCTGAGTCAACATCGAATTCTTCTCTGATAGCTTTTATATCCTTTTGGCTCAGGGGCGGACATTTGGAAAAACTGGAAGTGCTATCAGGTTCATTATTTTCATCGTTCCGGTCATTTTGAGGTTCACGATGCATGATATTGCGATCGGTTTCTTTATGTTTTGGGTTGCCCCGAGCGACTGCTGACTCCGGACTTTCGGAACCCAGATTCATTGTCTTGAATCTCTCACTGTTGTGACGAGCACGGGCTTTTTCTACACTTGGCCGTGGTGCGGGCTCTTCGCCGGTCATTAGCATCATCACATCATTTTTCACGATCATGCCCGGGTTGTCTTGGGCGAGAAGTTCCATCGCGCGTTGCATCATTGTGGCAAGGCCTTTGGAAAGACCCTCGAAGTATTCGGCCGCTTTTTTGAATTGCTTAGCGCTTGCTTCCAAGTCATTAAACTCGCTGCTATCGAGCAGTAAGTTTGCCGATGGGAATCTTGCGGATGACGCGGCCGAATCTTGTTTGGCAATTTGTTGCGTCAACTCTGTGTTCCGCTTTTCCAAAGCAAGACGCGTGCGCCTTTCTATGGCTAATTCACCCTCAACAGCTTTGAGCTTGCCTTGGAGTTTTTTGAGTTCTTCGGATAATTGAAGCTTATCCCGACGCAAAATCGCATTGGCGTTTTCTATTTCCGTAAAACGGGTGCTTAATTGTTGACTTTGTGATTTAACAACGCCCATATTTGCTAGTTTTGATTCCAGCTCAGCAATGTGTTTGCCGCGTTTTTCGAGTTCTTGGCGGTATTTATTCAGCAGTTGAGAACTGCCACCACCGCGATCTACACGTTTTTCTTCGGCTCTTTGCAGAGCGTAACAAGTAAGCTGGCGAAGTTTGCCCTCGCGCCGGGCTGCAGTTTGCATAAATGAACGCAATATTACAGCGAGTTTTTGCGAATCTTTGGGCAACATGTCTTCTGTAACCTGCATAATGATTGTTCGGCACTGAGTACGGTAGCGTAAGTTGGCTCCGTCCTCCAGCTTGAATCCAAACAGCGAGTGAATATTAAAATATTCACCGGCTTCCACTGTATCGAGTCCTATTGTCATGAGTCCGCCGGGTGCGGTGATGATCATTTCTACGGCAACACTGCCTTGGCGAACTATGTAACCGGCTTTTGTATCCGGGTCGATGTCGATTATTTCACCTTCCGGATATATAACGTCGTAATCACTTTGCTGAAATGCTCTGACCATGGGGGTTGTTCTTTTTTGAGTAACTCTGTTTGTCTTTGGCCTAGGTACTTTGTTCGGGCTATCCGGCACGGAGACCTCCGTTTTTTGAGCTTTATTTTTTTATTGTCAAAAGAGCCAAGAAAGAACAACTTAGCTTAGATAGAAAAGATTAAGATGTCAAGTCTTATATAAGCTGTAGAATGGTAATATTTCGCTTAACAAATTGATTTTCGCGGAAATATGATAAAACCGATTCACTATTTTGTACGTTTATTGAAGGGGTTCTCTTTTTAAAACCCAATTTTGGGTAAAAATTATCAAGATCAACCTTAGCTTGGCCATTGGGATTTTTATATTCCGGGGTGATGATAACCAAAGTTGCCGAAGGTTTGAGTAGCGGTTTGATGGCTTTAAGTGAATCAATCCAAAGTTGTTGAATATCGGCGGAATTTGATTCTAAAACTTTTTGCGATTCGGTGCCGTGCAGAGGCGGGCCAAGGTAACCCTCTGTTACAATTGAATCCACTGATTTAGCAGGGATGAATTTTTGAATATCTTTGACATCACTTGTAAAAATACGAAAACGCTTGGCATCTTTTGCGGTAATAAATTTTTCTTGAACCAACCAGTTGTTATTTGCTTCAGTGTAGTGTATTTGCTTATCTTCGATGTCACTGCCAATTATTTGGCCGATATCTGTGCCGATTGCGGCTTCCATTAAAACAGTACCTGATCCGCAGAAGGGATCGAGTAAAACTCCGCCGTCGGGAGTTTGTGCCATGTTAACCATCATTCTGGCTAATTTTGGAGGAAGCATGCCGTTTTTACTATCGCGTTTTGGTCTGTCAAAATCGCGGATGCTCCAAGAATCCGCATCTTGTACTTCGGTGGTTTTGCCAATAAAAACAGAGTTTTCATTAACCATGATGCAAAGATCGGCATTGGGATTTTCTGTGAGTTTGCATTTGGCAACGGCAGCAGGCGAGAGTGGTTCGCTGCCTTTGCCGGTAACCCAGCGTACGGAATAACCTCGAGCCTTAAGTTCTTTTTTTAGTTGGATTGGCAGCTTGAAGAATTTTTTTTGAGTTGATTTGGAACCGTAAATTGTGAGGCCAAAATCTAAAGATCGTTTACCTTCTTTGTTGGCAGTTTTGGGAGCAAGTAGATCGGCAATAATTTCGGGTGTGATTTTTGCAATCGGCCCATGAAAAATAACGTCGCCGAGCTTAACAGTGCCGCCCAAGGTGTTCATCAGATTAAAAGCATCCCAGTATTTAGATTCGAAAGCCATCATTTTATCGCAGATGATTGGATTTTTAATCTCCGGTAGTACGGAAAAAATTTCAGCTTGGCTGAGGTTTGGATGGGAGCCCAGGATGCAGAAGTTCATAAATTTAAGTACATCGTACATCGTACATCGTACATAGTCGAGTATAGTTAAATAAAACACTAATTTTAGCTATGTTTGCATCTTATAACGTATTGATTTTGAGGTTGACGTTTGGTCTGTTTTATGGTGGGCTAAATGAGGTACATACTGTAAAGTATGTGCACGAACATCGACAATTAACATAACTCAAGGAGAAAGTTCATGTCTTGGAGTTATTCGGGTTCTGTAGTGGTTAAAATCAAACGGATGCATTTCTTGCTTTCGTGGCTAATGATTACAGTAGCCGCATTGTCTTACTCAAGTACCGCCAGGGCAGAAGAGTCCGAGTGGTGCGTGAGAGAGTTGGATAGATCCGATCTGAGGGTCTTGGTTCTGCATAATCCAAAGTGCGATCTTAGGGTTTTGCCAAGGATGTATCCTCAAAAAGATGATGATGGCAAAGCATTGCCAATGCAGGTTCAGTTGCGTTCGCTTTTTGCGGCCAATCAAACCCGTGAAGAAAATGGCGTTAAGCAACGTTATACGGTAATGAGAGGTTGTGTGACTCCGGGTATCCCTTCGAAAGATGCTGATGCCGAAGAGCTGGCGATGTGCCCTAAAGGCCTCATGAATTACTTTTCGGCGCCGGCTTCAGATGGAGCCGCAAGAATAGTTATCCCTGCAAAGCGACAACTCACGATTGCGGAGCGGAACCTGGAACTCGCCAGGGTTGCTTGCGCGCAATTGCAAGATAAGCCACTGGTTGATGATGCTGATAAAAAAGCGGCAGCTTCTTGTGCCAAGCAATTTACCACTATGGTTTTTGGTGAAAGCGCCAATGCTCCGGCTCGTGACAGGGATGCCGTGGAAGCTAAGGAGCTAAAAAGTGTTAAAGAGCCGGAAGTAGCCAAGGTTGTTCCCGGTAATTCAACTGTTGATTCCAAGAAAGCAGACGACAAGGGTCAGTTTGTTATTCCATTTTTTATCTTGTTGATCGGCCTTGCTATCTATGGTCCGGCAATAACGGTTTTGGCGATTAAAATTAACCGTGAAAAAGTTGCGCTAAAGAATACGAATCAAACGCTTAACCTGGAGAGAAGATCTCGGGTACAAGTTTTGCGAAAAGAAGCGAAAGAATCCGCAGAGCGTGAGTACCTGGAAAAAAATGAGTTTCAGTTAAAACTTCATAAAGATAAGATCGAAAAAGATCTGAAAGATGCGTGGAACAAGTTGTTGGCAGATCAGCAAAAAGAAATTGCATCTCTCAAGAAAAGAAATGAGGAATTGCAAAACTCAGGATTCGATCCGTGGAGCTTAAACGAGCTAAAAAATCAATTAGCCGGTAAAGACCAACAGATTTTTGAACTTAGAAGTGAGATGAGTGCACTGGCTGAAAGAAACACTCTCCTCGAAACTAAGGCCCGAGAAGCGTTAGCGGGAAGAGTGGCGCTCGAATCCAGGATTTCGGAACTCAGTAATCATGCAAAATCGGTGAAAACCGAGAATGCCGATTTACGAAGAGAACTTGCGCAGAAGGATCAGCAAATCGAAGATTTTCGTTATCAGGTAACAGCCGGTGAAACAGCATTACTTGGTTACGAGGGTCAGATTCGCGATCTTGAAAACCGTGTGGAACGGCTATTGACGGCCGTAGATGGGTGCGAAACTGGTATCGGCATCGATAGTAAGAGCCGAACCTTAAAAGATACCCTTCCGCTTGGGCTTAAAGCGGATCAATTGGCGCAAATAGCCAAGGATGATGATGTGAAAATTACAGCTGACGATTTTCCCGGTGAAAATGAAACCGCGGATTCGCTAGCACGGAATTCTTATGATTCCGGAGTAGAAAAAGGTGATTCTGAAATTACGACCGATAAAGATGCACTTCGTTCGCCAAAGGTACCGAATGATTTGGTTTCCTTTGAGCAGGCGCCTTACAGGCAAGAGATGCCGACCTTGGAACAAGAAATACCGTTACAACGCATCGCGCAAGAACAGATGATTCATTTCCGAAATGCCTGGGTGCGTTTGGCGCAAGAGGTTGCTTCGGTGCTGGATCCCAACTTGCGAATTACCGAATACTCCAATGCGGAGTCCGTGTTAAGCGGGCTCATGGATAAGCTTTTTACTCTTACAGCCGAGTCTAAGAAAGCATCAGATCGACTTGTCGCTATGAGGCAAGAGCATCGGTTTGTTGAGGACGAACTGGAAAAGGCTAAAGGTGCGTTAAGCGAGGCAACTAACGAACTCAATGTTGCAATGCAAGTCAATGCAGACATGCGACACAGATTCGATGAGCTCGCAAACGATATTAAGGGAGATAAGATTCATGAAAAGATGTACGCATATCAGTGGGCTACGGTGCAGGCTGATGCGCGCGCGGTTAAAGCAGAGATACGTTTTAAAGATGCAGAAGAAGAAGTGTCACGATTGACTTCACAGTTGTCTGATCGTGATCGGGAGATGGTTGATCTTAAAAATGAACGGAGTTTGCTTGAGGTTGCTAAAGAGCAACTGGAAGATAAGCTTCGCGTATCGTCTGATTCAATTCCGGCAAAATGGAGTGAAGAGCGTGCTACGGGCTCGACCTCGGCTTTTAATCAAAGTATTGTAGAAAAGTTGAGAGATATTCTTGGGTTGGGACAAAAAGATATTGTTCCGGCACGTGATGTGTTGTTGCAATTGCCAAACAATGAATTGTTACGGCTGACAAAATCCGTTTTTCATACTCTGGCAGACCGTGTACAAAATGGTGTGCAGCTTGAGTATCCCATAGCTTCAGATCGGGATTTGAGTATACTGCGCGCAACCGTGATGATGCCGCTTGTTGGGGATTACCCATATGTCATGCCCAAGGTGCTTTTGAACATGGCAGGCACAGGCGCACCCAGAATGTACAACGTGATTCACGATGCGTTTGCGGGCATTCAACACTCCGAAGAAGGTTCCGTGCATAAAATGACTGTTCGGCCACCGGCCGGAGTGCCGGAACATCAAAACGACAGCGTACATTGCAACTCGGATCGTTCCGGTGTTCAAGCTCGAGTAGAGATTGGTCATACGTCGGAGAGCGACGATGACACTTCTCGATCGGTTTCGTAGGGCTATACCCCGCCATGCTATTGGCGGGTTTTTTATTACCTGATCCTTGATCGTTGATCAAGTGCCAAAAGGATTGTTTTATTAATTTTTTACTTTCTGTTTAGCAAAACAATTAAAATACTATGATAATTGAATACTGACCATTTTACCGTAACAATTCAGGTATTATTATTTGTTATATTTAAAGGATGTGGCTGGGTTGACAGAAATTTGAATTTATGGTGGGCTATAGGATACCCATGATGTAAAATATGGGCAGGACATTGAAAAATCGCACAACATAGTGTTGTGCTTACCCTAGAAAGGACCAATCATGCTGAACCTTATCATTCGAGCAATCGTTTGCATTAAGCCTTCCGGCACTGTTTCTGTGCTTTCCATCTTGTTTGCGATGATGATGATTTTTGTGCCTAAGAGTGCTTTTGCACTTGATGCACTTGATTGTATTACTCACGTTGAAAATGTCACTCTCGATGACGTGAGGTATCTTCGCATTACTCGTGCAGATCGCAAAGAGTGTGATCTGTATATGATTGCTAAGAATTTTCCGCAGTTGGGGGAGGATGGAAAGCCATTGCCGATTCGGCAGCAGCTTCGATCTATCCAAGCCGCGAACGACTTGTTTGTGAAAGGTAAGCGCGGAGTGCGCCCGGTGCATAGCCATTGCGTGCCCGATAGCAAGCCTCCGGCCGATCAAACCATGATCGAGCGCGAGATGTGTGCGGATCAATTGGTGAACTATTACCCGGTTACCGAACAGATCTTGGTTCCGCGGGTTCCGCAGCTCTCTGAGAGCGAACAAATTCAGAATTTGAGTTCTGAGACTTGTGAGGCTCTTTCCAACGTTTCCAATCCTTCGGATGGCGTGAAGGCGATTCTTACAAAGTGTCAAAAACATTTTGCAGGGATTACGATTCCGTCTCCGAGTGTTTCACCGGAACGAGAGCAATTAACTCAAGCTCGCGCAGAAGTTGCGAGCTTACTGGCTACGACCACTGAGCAATCTCAAAACATTACGGCGCAAAAAGCTCAAATTCTTTCGCTTTCCGCGTCGAAAAGATCGTGGACAGGGATGGCGGTTTTCTTTTTGTGTGCCTTTGGCTTGGCTGCGGCGGTTGCCATTCATAGTCGTAGCAGGCAAAACAAACTTCAAGATTTGGCGAACATTCGTACGATCGAGATGGAGAAGCGGATCGCCGAAGCGATTGAAGAGCGCGCGGGTGGCCCCACAAAGGAAGATCACAGTACGCTTCAGCAACAAAATGTTGAACTGCAAGAGCGTCTGCAAGAAGTGACACATGAAAAAACCAATCTCTCGCAACAGCTTGCAGATTCCAGGCAAGAAAGCGAGAGTAAGGGTGCCGAGTTTGCGGCAGTGAAAGATAGTTTGTACATGCAAGTGGCAAAACTTGGCACCAAGCGCGATGAGCTTGCGCAAAAAGTTCAGGCTTCGAACAAAAAGCTCGAGGAGGTTCAGATTCGCCACGACGTGCTTGTAAAAGAGCATGTAGATCTGAAAACTTCGAATGATGCACTGCTTATGCAGTTGTCGGTATTGTACGATACCGAACGGAACGTACGTGGCACGCATATCAACAATTTGTATCATTCGATCGATCTTGCGAGGCAAGTTATCTCGCAACTCGACGAACGCTACAGGTTAGCTGTAGCGAGCAATGAAGAGAAAAAGGCTGAGATGCATGTGGAAAGATTGAATGCATTGCAGCAAATTCTCGCCACGACAGTTGGCGAGTATGAAGCACGTTCTCTCGCCTTGCAAAGGCTCGAAGAGAATGACCCGCGTATCGCGAATCCGGAGAATTTTCTCCGTGTGCTTACTCATGATGCCGAAAATCGACCTGACAATTTGGCATCTGTGGTGCAGACGAACCTCACACTCGGTAAATTGAGCGATCAATTGGCGAGTGATAAAGCCGAAGCATTGGAGCAACTCGCGCAAGCGCGAGCAGAAAACGCAGAGCTACAAGAATTGTGGCGCCAACTTGTTACGGGTATCGCCCGTGGGTTGAGTTTTGACCTTAAGGCTCTGAATCAGTTGAGTTGCAAAGAGCAATCCGAGCAGTTGGCACTCAGTATTGGCGAGCTTAAAGCTCAAAGAATTGCCGAGAGCGATTTGCAGGAGCGGATTGCTGAGTTGCAGGGCAGGCTTGATTCTGTGATGCAACACAACGCCGCTTTGCGCAATGCTATGAGCAACGAACCCAACCGTAAAACTATCGCGACACTCGAACACACTGCTATCGCCGCTGAAGCTGAGAAAGAGGCGATGGGGAGGCGCATCGACAAGTTGCGTGATGAGCTAAAGTGCGAGCGCGAGGCAAAGTCTCGGTTGCATGAGGCCGTACACGCCAAGCACGGCGCCGGTGTTTTTGCACTTGAGGCCACCGAGTTGGTGAAGTTTCCGACTCAGACGCTGATGCATACTTTGCAAGTTTGCATGCTTGCGGTTCATCAACAGCCAAACGCCGTGCATGACGCGGAGTTTGTGCTTGCTACGGACGCAGATGTGGGGGCATTGAATTCGTTTCTGCATTTGCCGCTTGTAAGTGAGAACGGATTTAGGCTTCCGCCAAAGCTTCGGACCAATATGGGGCCACTCCAGGTTTACCACGTTGCGGACGAAGCGTGCAGGGTTGCTCCGCAGGAAGCTGTTAGAGTTCCGTCTGTAACGCCAACCATGGCTCCGCCGGCAATGTCGGCTCCACCTGCGGATTTGCGCCAGCAGACAATGTTGGGTTTGGGAGCTGTTTCTGACCGTAGCCGAACGGTTCCTTACCCTCCAAAGACTCCCGAATTCGATCTTACCCGGGATCCCGATGATGAGGGTAAACCCACTCATTAAGATCAATCACCCGCTAATTCTATAGCGGGTTTTTTTTACCTTGATTTGCAGGATTACAAGCCGATTAGCAGGATTGTGATACAAATATTGACCAACTATTACAAATATTTACCAAATATTGACCAAATGCATACAAATATAACCAAACATTTTTTCATGTAGTTTGTAGCTTGTTTCTTGGTCAATGTTTGGTTTTTGCTCTTGACAGGGTTGGTGTTATTGGGTAGTCTTAGCGCATTACAAATTAACAGCTTTTACCGGCCACAATCCCAAATAATGGGGTTTCCGTGTCGATGATTCACCAGGATCTCGTGGCGGACGTGTAAAAGACGTATATGAGAACATACGAACTTCTCTATATCATTCCGGCAACTCTTACAGATGAAGAGGTTGCACAAACGGAAACAGACATTTTGTCTTTAATACAAAAGTATGGCGGAACCACAAAAGAGAGCCGCCGTTTGGGTAAATTCAAATTTGCCTATCTTATAAAAAAGATACGCCATGGCTATTATGTTTTGGTTTATTTTGATTCTGAACCGGAAATAGTAGCTAAGATAAATGAAGCTTTGCGTATTCATGATAGGGTTGTACGCCATCTTATTTTACTGGCAGAAGAGGCGGGCGGAGATAAGTTCAGTTTGGTGCAGTTTCAAGAGGTTGTTGTTGAAGGTTCACCTAAGGATGATCGCAAGCGAAAGAAGACAATAAGAAAGACAGAAGATGTTTCTGAAGACGTTCAGGCCGCTCAGGAATTGGATAAATCCGATAAAGAAGATGCTGAAACTGATAAAAAAGTTACAGAAACAGAGGAAAGTGCAGAAGAAGTGAAATCTGAAGAATCGGCAAAAGAGGTATCTAAAGAAGATGTTATGCCCGAGCTAAGCGCGGATGAACTCGACAAAAAGATTGACGCGGCGCTTACGGAAGAGGCAAAATAAACTTAACGTACTAAGTATCTCGTACTAAGTACTAAGTTAAAGCATAAGTATTAAAAGAATTATTATATGCCAATGAGTTTAAACCGCGCGCAAATTATCGGGAATCTTACCAGGGATCCGGAATTGCGAAATACTTCCAATGGCCAAAGTGTTACTAATTTCTCGGTTGCCACATCTTCACAATGGACGGATGTAAATGGTCAAAAGCAAGAACGAACAGAGTATCACTCTATTGTAGCTTGGGGTAAATTAGCAGAAATTTGCAATCAATATTTAGGAAAGGGCCGTAAGGTTTTTGTGGAAGGAAGATTGCAAACTCGAGATTGGGAAACACCGGATGGTCAAAAGCGTCAAAGAACAGAAATAATCGCGGAAAACATGATTATGTTGGATAAAGCCCCTGCCGGAGGTGGAGCGCCGTTTACACCATCAACACCGCAATCACCAACTGTGGAACCAGAGGGCGGAGCTGTGGATCAGGGCGTGGGAGATCAAGAGATTCGTGTGGAAGATATACCCTTCTAATTAAATTACAACACAACCAATCAAGTTCATAAAGTTACAAGTTCATAAAGTTTATCAAGAGATACCGGATTACTAAGTGTTACCCCTTTATAAACTTTATACTTTAAACTTTATAAACTAAATCATATGAAATATCAGACAATTTGTCCGTTTTGTAAGGAAAACGTGAGAGAAATCAATTATAAAGATACAGATTTATTGCGCCGTTATCTTTCTTCATTTGGAAGAATCGTAGCGCGTAAACGCAGTGGAGTATGTGTTTGGCACCAGCGTAAAATGGCATCAGCCGTTAAACGCGCCAGGTTCATGGCGCTGCTTCCTTACCTCGTGCAATAATAAAAAATCGGCTTAACCGCCGATTTTTTATATTGTCTGAACCTTGATTCGCATGATTTGACGATTTGCTTGATTATTTATATATAATTGTCATTTAAGTACGTAGGTGATTAAATATGTTTATATGATAGAAGAACAAAAATATATTCGTCCAACTTGGGATGAGTACTTTATGGAAATAATGGGCACGGTTGCCAGGCGCGCAACTTGCGATAGAGGGCGAAGCGGTTGCGTGATTGTAAAAGATAAACAAATTTTATGTACCGGCTACGTTGGTTCGCCTCCGGGTTTGGAGCATTGCGATGACGTAGGGCACAAATTTAAAAAAGTTTTACTCGAGGATGGCACTACAAAGGATCATTGTGTTAGAACTATCCACGCAGAGCAAAATGCCATTTGCCAAGCGGCTAAGCACGGAGTCAGCTTGGATGGAGCTACTTTGTATTGCAGGATGGAACCATGCTCGGTTTGCGCGATGCTTATAATCAGCGTTGGCATCAAACGCGTTGTCGCTGAACGCAGATATCAAGCAGCACAGGAAACGAGAGATATGTTTGCTAAAGTCGGGATAGAGTTGGATGTTGTGCATGATGAATTGCAGACGTACGAGAATAAATAACCAATCATTAATAACAAATAGCAAATAGCAAGAGTTCACTTAAGCGTCTCTTGCTATTTGCTATTTGATATTTGCAATTATAAGATTGACAAAAGGGCTTTTTTCTGCTATACTGTATATATTAGCCTCAAAAATTAGGCTAAACAAAAACAAAAAGTATGAAAAACAAAAAACAAGATAGCCTTGCAAAGGAGGCTTTTCCATAAGGTTAGAATTGACGAAGACGTAAATCTTCGTATTTTTATTGAAATAATTTTAAGATAATTTTAAACAAAAACAAAATATGGCTAATCCAGCAGAACAATTTATCCCGCCCGGAGTGGACAGGGGTAAAGTTGAAGAAATTAAAAACAGTAGACCAACATTAAGGGTTATTGAAGGGGGGAAATCGGATAAAACAGAAAGGTGGTCACCAAAAGAATTTGTAGATCAGGATAAGTGGTCACCGCAAGAATTAACCGGTGGGACAGGCGTTGCAAAAACTTCAGAAGAATATTTTAAGCAAAAACAAGCTGATGAAATACAATTAGAGGCTTTGCAAAAAGCTATAGATACGCTAGATGAGTCTGAACAGTTATCAGGAAAAGCATTTCCCGGAGAATCTCGAGTAAATTTACCTCCTATGGAACCGGTTAAAAAGATGGAGGCCGGTGTAAAACCTCCAGAACCAATTATGGAATTGGGCGAGGAAGATATTGAAGAGGATCTTACTCCCACCAATAGAATCCCTGAAATGGCTAATAAGCCCGCGATGGATTATGGTGATTTACAACCGGGTATGGAAGATTTACCGGAATTATCAGCAGAATTCTTAAAGGAGGATGATGGTGAGCAGCCGACATTAGTAAAAGAAGAGGGTCAACTTCCACGTTTTAAAACAGGTGCTGATTTAGACAAGGCTGCATAATTTTTGCCCATGCTTAAAGCCGCTTCAGTGCCACTGGGGCGGCTTTTAATAACAAATTGCAAATAGCAAATAGCAAGAGTTACTAAGTTCACTCTTGCTATTTGCTATTTGTTATTTTATATTGCCAGGGTTATGAGTATCGAGAATCTTAAGATTAGGGCGGAGGTTATAAAGGCGATTAGAACTTGGTTTGAGAATCAAGGTTTTATTGAGATGCATACGCCGAGGATGGTGGCTTTGCCAGGGCAGGAGCCGTATCTCGAACCTTTTTGGATAAACGTCGCTCGTCCTACGTCCTACGTCCCACGTCGGGTGGCTTTGGTTACTTCGCCGGAGTATGCGATGAAGAAACTTTTGGGCGCGGGGTTTGATAGGATCTATGATCTTGGACCGTGTTTCCGTAATAATGAACCTTGGGATGGCTCGCATGATCCGGAGTTTTTGATGCTGGAGTTTTATCGACGAGAGTCATCGCTTAAGCAATTAATGGATGATACTGAGAGTTTGATAACCTTTGTAATCTCGAAACTGCGAAATTCGAAATTCGAAATTCGAAATTCGATAAGAAGGATTACGGTAGAGGAGGCTTGGAGGGAGTATGCGGGGGTAGAATTGGCTCCGCTTCTCGAGGATCGAGAAGCGATGGCGAAGTTAGCATCTGAAAAGTTTGGTCAGACTGTGACCGAAGATGATGATTGGGATGATATTTATTTTAAGATATTTCTGTCAGAGATTGAGCCGAAAATTGAAGCGGGTGAGCCAACTTTTTTGTATCGCTACCCGGCGAGCATGGCGGCTTTAGCTCGACGATCTGCGGATGATGAGCGATGGGCGGATAGAGTTGAGTTTTATGCGGGTGGGTTGGAGCTTGCCAATGGATTTGCTGAACTGTCTGACCCGGTGGAACAGCGAAAGAGATTCGAAGAAGAGCAAAGTTTGCGCCGTCGATTGGGGAGGGAGGTTTGGGATATTGATGAACAGTTATTGTCCGCTCTGCCAAAAATGGGTAATGCAGCAGGGATTGCTTTTGGAGTAGATCGGTTTGTTATGCTTATTTGCGGAGCAAAATCAATAAATGATGTAGTGCCTTTTTCGGCGAGTGAGCGCTTATAATAAAAAAATCCTAATAAAGGATCTAGTGATGTTTCTTATCATTTTCGGCCATCGCTTCTAAGGTTCTGCTATCAAAGAATGAAAATAGCAACCAAGCCATCCAAGACATATTAGTTAGAAACAACAATGTGGCTTCTTCGTTATTTATCCCATAGCCGCTATAGTGTAACCAAATGATTGATCCGATTAGGATGAATGCTGTGTAATAAATTTTGATGGGAATTTTCTTGATAAGAAAAAGAGCGAGAATAAAAGGGTATACGGTGTAGTAGATAATGTCTTTATGCATCGTAGCTCCTTTTGTTAGATCAAGAATACAAAAATATATTATGAAAGTCAAAATTCCCCTTGGGGAATTTTATGTTTTTAATTATTTGCATACCAATCTCCAGGGTCTACATCTCTGATGGTTTCACCGGCTTTTACTGTGATGGTTATGGGAGTGTGATCTGTGCAAGTGTACTCACCGCCACAAGTTATAAATTTTGAATAGTAAGCCTTATAAGTTTCGTATTCGTCGTTTATTTTTGTGTAAACTTGGTAAGAACCCGGGGGTACTTCGATTTGGTAACCATAGCCGTGGGTGAAATTTGGACCCTGAATCATCTGATAGGTGCAATATGATTCATTGGTTTGTGTGTTTACCGCACATGTCTCTAAGTTTGGCAGGAATTCGCTGGGGTAGGAGAGTGAGCCTGTGATGATGCCGGTTTGAATTTTGGTGCTGATATTTTCTGTTAGAGCTCTTTCGTCTGAATAGCTTCCATTCCAACGCAAGAGGATGAATAGGCTTATGATTATTAGAAAAATGGTTATTAGGATGCCAAGGATGATATATAGTTTTTTCATATTAACTGATTTTGATTACAGACCAGCCTTTGATAAAATCGCGGACTGTCATGGATTTTTTAAAATAGGGATCTAAAACTTTAGCATCCAAAAGCCGTGGGTCGATATTATTAATATCACTTTTTGATAAACCTCCTTCGCGTGTTTTATCCATTAACTCTTGAACGGCGTCGCTCCATTCAGTATTAGAATATCCTGTAGGACGGATAATAAGAGCGGTGTGGTTTAGCAGATTGCCGTATTTTTCTCCGGTTATGGAAAGCATAGCTTCGCTGGTTTTGTCTTTTTTGCCGGTAAGTTTTAAATCTTTACTTAGGTTTCTTTCCAACCACATCATAGAATCGCCACAGCGACCAAAGTTGTATGTGTCGACAAAATCTGCGGAGTTGCCATAGCCGTGATCCCAAAGTGCAACAATGTGCTGCCACCAAAATTGAGCATGGGTGATGTTGGCTTTGGTTTCGATATTTTGCATACTCATTTGAAACCATTTTTCGATTATCGCATCATCCAGCATGGCGTTGATTTGTTCTTCATCGTATTTGTAGCCTAAACTTTGGCGGATACGTTCTCTTTCGGCTGAGATGGATATTATATTTTTTTTGATTAAGGCTCCGGTTGTTGGATCGTAAATGTAGGTTGTCCTTTTGTCGCCGTTTATAGTTATTGTTTCGGCAAGGCGATTGCTATCATCTTTGTTATCGATTACGCAGTTGCAAAGCGGGTAAGTGCCTTCGGCTTTTAAAACGTCATCGTACTGATTACCGCGGGTTAACCTGGCGCAAAATTTTTGGCAGGTCATGCCCGCATTGGCGGAAGCTTGCGCGGGGTCGGGGATAATACCCGCCGTAGAAAGATTGGTTGAGGTCGGTTGAGCATTTAGTGTATTTTGAGTTGGGGGTTGAGGTGAACCGATGGGTGGTGGCGGAATATTGGTGTTTTGGGTTGGTTGGTTTGCTTGGCCCGATGACAGAGACTCGATTTGTGTTGGCGGGGGATTATTCAGTTCGGGTATATCAGTATCGTTGCTTTCGCCAGGGCAAGTTTCTTGCAGGCCAACACAGGCATAAACACAACCCGGGCAGGATGAATGATCAAGAGGATAAGAGCACTTTTTGTTTGGGTCTGTTGTTTTTTCATTGATACTTCCTGATGATCCGCAAATACATTGCCCGGTATAGCTGTAATGCGCATCGGGTATATCGTTGCAGTTGATTTGTTGGCATCCAACACCGCTATTGCGATTAAATTTATAACCGGGTTTGCAATCTGTGATGCCCGCATCGGCGATAGATACAAAGATTAACATCATTGATATCAATAAAGGGGTGAATAATATTTTTTTCATATTGGGGCTTGTTACGGATTTACTTATTTTATCTTATGTTTTTCATTAAGAGATGTAAAGGATGCTATTGCTTGTTTTGTTTGATTAATCTAATATATTCAAACAATATTTGTTTGCGAGTATCGTATAGTGGTTATTATGGATGCTTCCCAAGCATCAGAGACGGGTTCGATTCCCGTTACTCGCTCCATTGGAAGCACTCATAACAAAAGGGTGCTTTTCTTGACTAAAAGCAAAGAATAAGGCATATTACGACCACATTAATTGAAAATATCAAGTTGCAGATATCAAGAGATGACAAATGTGACTCTTGCTATTTGCCATTTGATATTTGTTATTTGTAATAAAGTTATATGGGTAGTCCAAATGATATCAAAAAAGGCGCGGTTATTATCAAAGATGGTGAACCGTGGGTGGTTACAAGTTTTCAGCATGTAAACCCGGGCAAGGGTGCGGCTTTTGTGCGTACTCGCATTAAGAACGCAAAAACGGGTAAGACACTGGAGCAGACATATAAAACATCCGAGACAATGACGTTTGCGGAAATAGAATACAGAAACATGGCTTATTTGTATCATGATAATACGGGTTATGTTTTTATGGATAATAAGAATTACGAGCAGGTAAGTTTTTCGGATGAGGATATGGGTGAGGATGCAAAATATATGAAAGAGGGTTTGGATGTTATTATTTGTATGTATGAGGGGTTGCCAATTGCTGTTCAGGTTCCTAAAAAGATGAAGTTTACCATTGTCGAAACAGCCCCGGCTGTTAAAGGTGATACAGCAAGCGGGAATGTTACAAAGGAAGCTAAGACAGATACAGGATTCAGTGTGCAAGTTCCCATCTTTTTAAATCAAGGTGATGATGTGATTGTTAATACGGAAACAGGGGAATACGTGGAGAGGGCGAAATAATTGCAAATAGCAAGAGAGGTAAAATTTTATAAGTAAAATCGGAGCTGTAACTGCTTCGATTTTTATATTAAAAAACCACTCCATTAGTTTGAGTGGTTATTTGCATTCTTTGTATCCGGGCAGATCGCGGTAGGTTGGGCGACGTTCGCAGTTGGGACAGTAGCGCATTTCTTGATAGCCGCATGTATTGCATCCCGGTCTATCGGTGCGCCACCCTGAAACGTCTACCGGAAAAGGAATGTGCGCAAGACTAGTTTCTTCGCCACAGTCACGACAAACCATTTTGCCATTTGAACCGATGTAATGTTGATTGTTTCCGGGGTTGCGTTTTTTTGAAGCCGGCATTTCTTTGGGGTTGGGCTCCATGATTGATACGCAGCCGTTGATGATGAGAAAAGCGGTGTCGCTTGCAGAGCGAAATCTTTCGCGCATATCTTGTTTCATGGAAACGGGATCATCGAATGGCCCATAGAGAATACCAAAGGTATTTTGTTTTGTTCCTTCGCCGACCGGATAAATAGGAATGTAAAAAAGGTTGGGCATTTGTATACTCCTTTTTGTTGAAAGTACGCAATTATATTTATACTTTTCCAAAAAAGTGTCAAGAGTAATTTTTTAATTAACTCTTGCCATTTGCTATTTGCAATTTGTTATTCTCTAGTTGTACCACTTGGCTTGTTCGTTGTAGAGCTCGGCGTATTTGCCTTTGCGCGATATTAATTCTTCGTGAGTGCCCTCATCTGCGAGTTTGCCTTTATCGAAGAGCAAGATTCTTTCTGCCCGGCGAACCGTGGAGAATCTGTGAGAGATGAAGATGAGTCCGCGAGAACCTGATGCTTTGAGCATGCGTTCAAAAAAGCTCATTTCGGCATTTGCATCCATGGCAGAGGTTGGTTCATCAAAACCAATGATGCGACCGCCGTGTAATAATGTTCTGCTAATAAGCAGGCGTTGAGTTTGGCCTCCGGATACTTGGTGGGGGATGATTCCCGGTGGAGATGCCCAACTGCCAAGAAATGTTTTATCTTTTTGGGGCAATGAATCGATAACGATTTCGGACCCTGCGATATGCAGAGCGTTTTTGTATGGAATATCCGTATCTTTGCTTGAGTTTGTACCATAATAAATATTATCTTTAACAAAATCTTGATACAAAATGGCATCTTGCAACATTAGATGAAAAGCGGAACGCCATTTGGAGGGTGTGTAATCATCGAGGGGGTGATTGTTAACGAGGATAACGCCGGAAGTTGGTTTATCCAAACCCGAGAGCAATCGCAAAAATGTAGTTTTACCCGCACCATTTTCGCCAACGATTGCTAAATGCTCGCCCTCGGATATTGTGAGGTTAACATTTTTTAAAGCGAAATTTTTACTTTCGGGATATTTAAAGCTTACATTTTTAAATTCGACAAACAATTTTTCTGTTGGTATGGGGCGACCGGAAGTTTTTTCGGGGGTTTTGTTCATTAACCGATTTATGTATGCCAAGATTTGCATATCGGTCCATACGCTGGTTAATGACCCTGATATTCCATTTAAAGCCTCACCCATGAGCCCAAATAAATTTAAAGCAATATATAAAATCGCTAAGTCTTGGGGATTCGCCAGAGCTTTTTGACCCATGATGATTATAACAATCGAGTATGCTCCAACGTGAAAAATTGTAAGAAAGACTCGATTGCGAATGCTTTTAAAGGCAACTTTACGAAAGCGAGAGATAATTTTTTTATTAGCGGTGATAAACTTGCTCAAAAAAGTTTTTTCTCCGCCCAATAACCTTAGTTGTAAGTAACTTTGGATATCTAAGAATACATAGCGAGTGTATTCTATACGGCGCCCATCCAAAGTATTCCACGTGGCTGTCCAGATATCGTTTTTGGATTCGGATCTTAAGTTGATAGCTTGCAAGGCGGCATCTATAAGTACAATTAAGCTTATCCACCATGGCGCGATTATTGCCAAGCCAATAGCGGCTATAAATTTTAAGTTGGATCTTAAAAACCATTCGGAATTGCCGGTTAATCTGTTTAAACGCCATAAATCCTCGCGGACAAAATCCAGGCTGCGGCGTACTTCGGGCTCGTTAAGTGCTTCGGGTTTTAAGCGGGCTATGCTTTCCCATATTTTTTGTTGTGTGGCTGCCGTGGCAACTTTCATGAACCAGTCATCGGCCTGCGACCAAAGAAGTTCACTGACCAATCGACGTGTTCCGTATGAGGCTATGACCACGATCAGTAAAGTTAAAGCCGTGTCTGTTTTTCCTTCTGCAATAGCCGCGATAAAAAGTGAGAAGAAATAGACTTCGAGAGGTTGTAGAAAGGCTCCAAATACAATGATCGCAACACGAAAAACAGCAAGACCTTTATTGTATTGCCAAATAATTTTTAAAAAACGAGTGTAAGCACTAAGTTTTTCTTTGGTAGAAAAATTTATTTCTATTTCGGATCCGTTTTTTGGATTCATAACATTATTATATCACAAACTAACTCGTTTAACGCCGAATGTTCTAAGTCGAGAAAAAGATTTTATAAATTAATTACGAAGTCTGAGTTATTGATTACCTCGGTTTTGTTGGAAGCGACTAAAACAGTGTTGTTTTTATCAATAATTTTTTGCAGGACGGTAATTAGAGTTGGCAGATTGCTAAGATGCAAACCTTTGGTGGGCGTATCTAAAATGTAAATGCATCTGTCACTTAATTTTTTGGAGAGTACTTTGGCCAATCTTACTCTTTGTGCTTCACCCCCGCTTAAAGAATCGGATTTTTGGCCTAAGGTTAGATAACCCAAACCAACTTCTTGCAGAAAGCCGAGTTTTCTTTTAATTAATGCCGAGTCGGAAAAAATATCTAAAGATTCCTCTATGGTTGATCCCAAAAGATCGTTAATGTTTTTACCTTTAAATTTTACTGATAAAATTTTTGACGAAAACTCACCATCACCATCTAAAATTTGTTTAGTGACTATGAAGTCGGATTTTTTTAGTCGCAATTTTTTTGCTGATGGAAGATTTGTGTAGATGTCTCTGATATTATCCCAGATACTTAAGTAAGTTACCGGCCGGCTGGTTGGATGATCACCGATTGGAGTTTGTTCCACCATGTAAGATCTGCGGATGTTTTCTTTGCCGATTATTTTTTTAGCCGTTCCGAATTCATCGCGGATTTTCCATGCATCTCGCCCTTTATATAAAGATGAATATGTAGTATTTAAAAGAGTTGTCTTGCCGGATCCTGTTTTACCTGTGATGCAAACTAAAGATCCCAATGGGAATTTGAGCGTGAAATTTTTGAAGTTGTTTTTATTGATACCTTGCAAGGTTACGGATTTTTTCTGCATGGATTTAGCTTTTGCACTCGGCTCTCGTTTGTAATCGATGTTTGACGCTTTGTCGCTAAAGATATAATCGGCCGTAATGCTTTTTGATTTCTTGAATTGGTTTAAACTTCCTTCGAAAGTAATTTCGCCTCCGTATTTTCCGGATTTAGGACCAAACTCGATTATATGATCGGCGCCGGTTATTATCTCTTTAGAGTGTTCGATTGCGATTACAGATATGCCTTTTTTGATTAGTTGTTTAAGTTTTCTTAACACAACTTGGCTTTCTTCGATGCCTAGCCCGGCGCATGATTCGTCGACGATTAGCAGGTTGTCTTTTTTTAATTGTTTGATGGTTTTGTCCAATAACTGCAGGTTATATTCACCCAGGCTTAGTTTGATGTTTTTTGGGACGGTGACTTTTTGACCAATGGCGAGTGTTTTTGGAATTTTTGAAATACTGCAATCAACTTTGTTTCCCTCTGAAGCCTTGTATAAAACATCATAAATAAGTGAAGTTTTACCGCTTCCGCTGGGGCCGACAACGGCTACTAGTTTGTTTAATGGTATTTTTACAGATACATCTTTTAAATTGTGGATGCAGGCATGTTGGATGCTGATGAATTTCATAATGCTGAAATGATACCACTTAAGTTAAAGAATAAAAAAAAACAGCATTTTTTGCTGCTTAAGTGAGTGTCTATTGTACCTTGGATGTAGCACCGCCCGGGATCATGCCAGCAAGTAACCGGTCCTTGCGGACCAGGCACGGTCGTACATGCACAATCTTCGGGGCATCCGGATCATTCCCCGAACCCGGAGCTCTGCGCCAATGCCCGCGACGGAAGTGCGCGCGAATATCCGCTTGCTCACCCTTGGTTGCAACTTCACGGAACAGCTTCTGCTCTTCGTTCGAGATCATGTGAATGGATTTCACATGCATCACGTCGCTCTCTAGAAAGATCGCCTTGGAATCCGGAATGCCTTTTCGCTGTGGTGGTGGATCTCTCTGAACGACGCGTTCCCGATCCTTTGGTGTGAGGGTCGTAAGGTAGAGGCAAAGGCCGATAACGATATGAGCAGCCGTATCGTATAACGTATCAGAAGCATGCTCTGCGGAATATCCGGGCAGGTTTTGTTTATCTAGCAAGGACTTGACCATGGTTGATACCGATTCATGGCGAATGTCCGGAACACGCAATGTGAAACCCTTGAAGGGGATTTTCTGAAGAAAGGCAGAGGCACTTCCCATCCGTTTAAGATAGGTATCTATGTCTTTTCGTTTAAGATCCCTCGCAAAGAGTTTACGGTCCTTTACCTGGATAGGTCGGACAGAGCGGAACTTTCGGCTTAGAATCGTAAATAAAAGGAACTCACTTCTTTGGCGATTCATTTCAGCACGACTACGTGAAACAATGATCGCGTCATATAATTCGCCGGATACTTCAAGGGGGTTTGCCAATTCAACAACGAATGACTCGAAGGGCCAAGAAACATCACCCCAGCACATATGTTCAAGCGAAGTGCAAGCGAGAAGGTCCTGTAAGGTCCGATCAAGCGCAAAGACTCTGCGCGAGGAACGAGACCACTCAGCAATGATGTAAGGTGTCAATGAAATAGGACCAAATAATTTTTGATGGTTTTCATCTCCTTGATATTTGTTATCGATGAAATGCTCCTTTGAATTGTCTAATAAACCAGTTCGCAATGATCGCCAATGAGCAACCGGGCCTGTGATTGGGCAGCGAGGAATGGCACCACAAGCAATTTCAATCTTTGATTTTACGTTATACAACTCGCAGGTTTTTTCCCAAGTGATTAGATAACCTTCAAGAATCGAAGAGGGGTGCTCTTTCATTGTCATCTCCTTTTGTGAATGAACGGTATTAGATATAAACATGTTTTTTGAAATATGTCAATCTATATAAGTAACTTTTTTAGTCTTCAAGTTTGAATTAATAAAAAAAAACCTCTTGTTGAGGAGGTTTTAGAGACAGAAGCAGCTTCTGAAGTGGTTTTTTGCGCCGGGCAGGCCGGAGCAGTTGATTTGAGTGGCATCGGTTTTTTCGGCATACCATTCCAATTCTTGCCGTGCGATATCCATGATTTGCGGATCAAGAATTTGGCAATTGATTTCTTTGCGACCGTATCTTTCACCATAGAATCCGGGGTGGATCGAGAAGATCATGTTTTGATTTTCATCTTCCAATAGCCAAGGTTCGAAGAGTCTGATGTAAAGCCACGAAGAGAATGTGTCGTTACGCGGTGCGACAGTAGCAACGTAGAAATATGGATCAGGCAAATAGAGTTCGGCTTCGGGATTCCAGTTGGGGCGTTTGGCCGGGCTGAAATCCATGCTGTTGTTGCCGCAATAAAATCTTTTTAATGGAAGATCGAATTGAGGTTGTAAGCGTTGTTGCAAACGAGCGAGGAATGTTCCGAGGATTCTTTCAGTGGCTTTTGGAGAATAAACAAAGGGAGATGAATCAGCGATTAAAGCGGACATTTTTACCTCCGGAAAAAGATTGTCATAAGATTGCTTAAGGGTCAAGTCGTTTATATATGAACTTCCGATAAAGGATTAAGGATAAAAGATAAAGATGAACAACGCATAATGCATAATGCATGATAAAAAAGACCGGAAGGTCTTTTTTGGCTATTGCCCCACTTCGCTAATCCACTTCGCTGAAGCTACGAGGGGCACTCCCCATAGTCCGATATAATCGGACGACGGGGAGTGGTGGGCGAGGAGGGACTCGAACCCTCACGGATTGCTCCACCAGCTCCTAAGGCTGGCGTGTATACCAATTTCACCACTCGCCCTTATGTTGATGCGTACATAATTCATTGTACAAAGTACAACGTGAATGTGAGGTATAGGTTAGCGGATGTTGTAGAAAAAATCAAGAGTTATAAAGAAATAAAAAAACACCTGCGAGAGGTGTGTTTAGTTTATGGCTGGTGGATGCGGAGGCCGCAGTGTTCGATGAAACGGCGGAACACGGGGCCTGTCATGTCGTCGAGCCATGTGAGGTAAAGCTGTTCAAAGGTTTCGATGCGAATGAAACAAATCCAACCGCCGGCTTGGCCATTGGGTGCCATTTGCCCAAAGAAAAGACCGGTAAGTTTTTGTGGTGATCCAATTCCGCCATAGAGCCTTCGTATTTGTCCGTTTGGCGTAAATTCAGGGACCTTGCTTGATACGTAATTAGTTCGCCAAAGCCGTGTTAGGGGTTCCAGGAGAAAATCTTTGTAAAATCTTCTTCCATTGCTAGGCGGTGCATCATGATCTAAAACATAGATTTTGAGTTTGTTTCTCATGATCATGGTACGCACATCTCTGTGCAAACCGACCTGAAGATCGACTCGCCCCTGAAGAAAATCCGCGATTGTCATTTCGGCGTCGCTTAGTTCCAAAATGATTTTGGTGAAAGCCATTTGATGATAGGGAAAGTCCGCATCCGGAAGCGGTGTTTTGGAATGTGATTCGTACCACTCCAAATCTTTTTCATCAATAGTTCTTAGTTCTTTGGTGCGCGGATCACAATATAGAGTGTTGGGTGTTGTAATCGAAATGCGATTGTTGCGATATTTGCCAAATCTGATTGATGGATACGAGGGCATTTCGCGTACGAGACATTCTTTTTCGGGCAGGGCGTGGATTTTCCAAGAAGGGCGAATACCAAGCTTTTCTGCAACTTCAACCGCGGAATTCATCTTTACCTCATTTTGAAGGATCGATTAAATTGTTTGGTTGTTCCATGGTTTCATAAATTCTACTTTTCGTCAAGAGTATGTACAGTTAACCTCTAAGGGTAACTATCTAGGCATCTAAGGGTAACTAAGGTTAACTAAGCCAATTATGCCCGGTTCCCCAATATCAGCACCCAAAGAGGTTCGCTTCAGATGGTATTTGCAAGTAGAAAAATACGGCAAACCCGTCCAAGAAATATGTACCATATTTGGTATCTCAAAGAAGACATACTATAAGTGGTACAAAAAAGATCATGGATATGCATCCAATGAATATAAACCAAGATCACGTCATCCGGAAACTAAAATTCAAGGAAAAGTTGAAACAGAAGTTTTGGATATCAAAAAGAAGTACAACTATGGTCCCTTGAAGATGAAGATTCATTTAGAAAAGGAGTTGGGAATCATTGTTTCAACCACAGCCATATACAAGTATTTTAAAAAGAAGAGGCTCATTCGAAAACCACAAAAGAAGCAACCCTGGTACACGCCGATGAAGAAAAAGTTTAAAGCAAAGAAACCCGGAGAAAATGT
>JARGGJ010000019.1 GCA_029210915.1 Patescibacteria group bacterium | reverse complement strand
AATGGTGGCGAGTACAAAGGAAACAATAGTCATGCATTTGCCGCAGCTTGTGCCAGATTCGGTATTATTCAAAGATTTACAAAACCATATCATCCTTGGACCAATGGCAAAGCAGAAAGGGTGATTAAAACCATCGTGTACGAATGGTTAAGAAAAAATCATTTTAGTTCCTGTGAAGAAAGACGTGCTTCTTTATATGAATTTGTCGATCATTATAATCACAAGAGAGCTCACATGAGCCTAAACAATCAAACCCCCTTCCAAAAACTGTCCTCATTTTATGAAAAATGCGACAACGCTTGCTAAAAACACAATCTTAAGAGAGGGGTTGGGGTGAGTTTATCCCAAAGCAATAAAAAAACCCTCTCCAAAAATTCAGAGAGGGGCTAGCAGCTAGAGGCTAGAAGCTTTAATGTGAAGTTACAGAATCGGAATACCCTGTACTCCGAGGCTGAACGTGAAGGGCACATCAAACCGGCCTTGCACCGGTTCGAACTTGGGATCCAAGATCCCATGGCGCCCGTAGCGATAGCCGACTCCGATTCGTGCGCCGAGGAACAGGTACGTGCCCTTATCCTTTACACTCGAATCGCTAAGGTCGGCGAGGTTGATCTTTCCATCCAACTGCGGACCAACCCAAAAGAGCCGGCCTTGCTGAACATCCGTGAGGCTGTAGCGATTAACTCCGAGGCCAACCGCCACACTACCTTCTTTGGCATAGTAGCCATACCCGCCAAAGAGATGGTGTTGCACCATGCTCTTCTCGAAGTAATCGGCCGCTTTGCCAAAACCAAGGTTGATAGCCAAGCGATGACGCCCGTTGGTAGCAAGCGAGGGGTAAACCCCAAGCTCCAAACCGCCGGCGTACTGCGTTTCACCATAAAGGTCAAACGCTTGCACCGTAAAGTACGGGCTCACACTCCAACCGGTAAGCGCCGGCTTGATATTGCCCGTTTGCCTCTGATCGAGTTCATCGACCTTGCCTGTGAGTCCGCGAATGTTGGACTCGTTTGCAGTCACACGGCCATCGAGCTCTGCCAATCGCTGTTCGAAATGCCGTGCGTACTCGATGATGCGATTGCTCATGACATGCAACTGCTCGTTCATACCCACAAGGCTTCTATCGATATCCATGAGAAGTTGTTTCTCGCTCTGGTAATCGCGCCGCAAATCAAAAGGCACCGGCTCGCCATTGTCGACATGGCCCTTGGCCTTTCTTTCCAGTTCAGCCAAGCGAGCTTCGATGCCCAGCAAGTGCTCGTACATCGCCTGATGAGTGTAACAGAATTTCTCTGTCCCACCGGGCTCTGTGATGTAGAAACCTCCAGCATCTTTGCACAAGTCCTTCCTGGGTGGAGGTCTGCGCACTTGTTTGGGCGGGCTCTTTTTTACCGGTGGATCCGTGGTTGCGGTTCCATCACCCGGCAGGCAATTGGAGGGGCAATGATTGGTCACCCCTTCGTAGCAAGCACCCAAAAGCGCCGACGCCGCCGAAACATCACCTGCGTCCAGTTTTTTACAAGATTCAACCGCACCGCACATCATCGAGATGTCACGATTGGTTTCATCAAAGCAAATCAGCTTTAAGCTGGCTTCGCATTCTGCGATACACCTGCCCAAGTCCGTTTGATTGGTTACCGGCTCCGCTTTTGCGGACGATGCAACCAGAAATGAAAAAACAAATACCGAAATGATTGTGAAAGTCCGTGTCATTTTTGAAACTCCTTTTTTGGAGAAAAGACCTGGTTCGTAGCCTCATTTAGGCAAATTTCTGCACTTTTGTCAAGCTCACGTACCGGTATATGGTCCTGCGTACTTGGTCCTGGCTCCGTATAGTCAATCAAGATAACGCTCAAAATACAGTTTACCCAATATAGTTTTTGCTAAACATAGACCAAAAAACTTAAATAACAATCCTAAAAATCGGTTTGTAATCCTGGTAATCAAGGTAAAAAAATACCCCCTCTAGCAAGTGCTAAAGGGGGCAAGACATTCAAAGAACTATTAGACTCAGCCGATCATTCGGCTGAGAACTGAATGTCAGTCAGCGCACGCATTCTGGTACGGCTGACTGGGCGATTCGTCACAACAATCTTGGCAGCTCGGCAACTTTTGGTAACCATTGCTGCAAAGATGCATATTGAGCGGTTCCTCGGAACCGTTCGGGTTGACCAACCAGAAACAGAATTTGCCGTTCACGTCGAGACAATTGCCATGAATGGCGTCAATCTGAGCCTGGGTCAAGCAAACGGAATCCCGATTGCCCGAACAGTCACCCCAGAAGAGTGAATTCACACCCTCGTCGGTAAGCGTTGCTTGCGCCTCCAAAGAGTACGCTTGCGATTCGCTCGCCAACTGGAGATGACATTGCACCTTCCGAGTTGCGAGGGTCTGGCAGCCGAGATCCACCCAACCGGAACCAGATGTCCAGTAGTAGGGTTCGGGAGTCGGCATCGAGTAGCTCGGAGCTTCGAGCGTCATCCGGACCTTGTAGTTACCGGTCGGCTGACAAGCCGAGTTATTTGCACAATCCGGATCGTCGCAATCCACCAGGCCGTCGTTATCGTCGTCAACCTCGTTCGTGCAGTTCTCAACCGTTCCGCAGTTCAGCCCTTCGTCGACCTGATTGTCACAGTCGTCGTCGATGCCGTTGCAGACTTCCGTCGCGCCGTGGTGAACAGCGGGGTTGTTCGGCTGGCAATCCGTGCTATCCGGATCACCATCATTATCACTATCGGTAGCACCACACTGCAACCCCTCATCCACCTGACCATCACAGTCATCGTCGATGTTGTTGCAGACTTCAGTTGCGCCGGGGTGGCGCTGCGGATTGTTGTCGTCGCAGTCATCGCCGAGTGCCACATAGCCCGAGGGCTGATTCGTGGCGCTGACACTGACCGCGGGGTCGCCGTGTCCATCCTGGTCCGCATCGCGATACCAGGTCGTCGGATTGTCACAAACTCCGAACTCATCGATGCCATCTCTGCAGTTGTCATCGATTCCGTTGCAAACTTCGACCGCGCCGGGGTTTACCGCGGCGTTGCCGTCGTTGCAGTCGGGCGTGCTCGACTTGGTCGAACGCCACCCATCGGGGGGGGTTGCTGTTGCGAAGGGCTTGCACTCGGACGTGGTCCAAGTATCGCCATCCGCGTCTCGGCAGTAGGTGTACTGCGGGCCTTCACAGCCCTCGTCCACCTCGCCGTTGCAGTTGTTGTCGATGAAGTCGTTGCAGATCTCGGCCATGCCGGGATTTACATCTTTGTTGTCATCATCGCAATCACGACCCGGCGTGACTCCGGCGGGGGGATCATCGTCCCCGTAGCCGTCGCCATCCGCGTCCTTCATGCACGCGGAATCGGACTCCTCCTCGGCCGCACCTGGGTAGGTGTCCTCCGAGTCGTCGTCACAATCGTCTCCGTTACCAACATGCCCGTCGGGCTCATCGGTATCGGTGACCGGATCAGCTCCTTCGTCGCCGTGCTTGTCACCATCCTCATCGGGATAGTAGAAACAAACACAATCGTCGAATTCGCCATTCACGCACATTTGCGTCCCGCTCGTGCCGTCGGGGCACTTGCAAACACGCTCCATGCCTTCCGGGAAGCACGAGGGGCTTTCGCCACCCGTGCCACCGGTGCCGGCCGCACCTGCAGCACCTGCAGCACCTGCAGCACCCGTGAGGGCTTCGCCGGAAGAACCGACGCAACCAAAAACGAGAGTCGAGAACAGCACGAAAGATGCAAATACGCTTGACTTCATCATGATTTCTATCTCCTCTTTCTTTTTTCGATGTCCGTGCGGTTTTTAGCCGCATTTAGTTACTTTTTTACATTTTCATTCAAACAACTGGTCTCCCAGCCCGAGATACAATCCCCCAAATCACACTTTGTGTGATTATCCCCCTTTGACAAGGGGGCATTTTCGGAGATTGTTGCTCGGGAAGAAGGGGTGAATTCAGAACGAATCCACCCGATTACTCACAGCAGGACGCTGTGAGATTTGTGAACTACTAGAACTGACCGGTAACCGTGAAGCCGCCGCCAAGTGTGATGGCCTTTTCTCCGCGGTTCTCCGGGTTTGGATCAATTTCCGTGGGCTGCCGATCGAAAATCGCCGTCCCATGGGCCAAGTTGAGGAACCCACCGAAACAGATCGACGCGGGGCTGCCGAGCTCTGCCATGGGGCAATACGCTCCGGCAACCTCACCGCCAAGCCGACGTGCGCGATCCTTGTTGTCGCCGGTCGGCTTGTACAACTGCTCCGCAAGGAAGCCTGTGTACAACTTGGCACGCTCGTTGTCGTCGAGGTGCCAGAGCAACGAGGGAACAAAAGACCCTTTGTATGCCCAGCCGGCAGAGTTATCAGTACCGATGTCCTCGGCACGACCTGTCCCAAGCCTTCCAACAAAGGCAAGGCTCATGGGGCCGGCAACCGGCGGAGTTTCCAGAGAAAGCTGGAGCGCGGGGCCAACGTAAGTGTTATCCGGGAACCGGACAATTTCCATCGCTGCGCCGGCGCCGAGCACCCAGTGATTCCGCAGATGCTCGTCGAGCTTTCGCTGGTAATCATCGACCCCCTGACAAACTTTCTTCCATTCATCAGAGAGGTTCTCGTAAGAGCAAGCATCACGCATGAAGGCTTTCACGTCCTCCATGTCTGCTCGCAACTGCTCGATTTGACCGGCGTTGTACGCGATCTTGTGGGTATGCCCACCGATCGTCCGGTGGATGATTGCAACCGCGTTGTCCGTGTTGGCCGAACGAACATCGACTCGGGACACGAACTGTCGCAACTGATTCAAACCCTCTACTATCACGTCGGCGTTAGGCTCGACGTTCGTGGGCATACAGCGCCCCCTTATGACCCAACTTTCCAAAATAGTTCCATCCGATTGTTCAGATTTGGAAACCATCCTGTAAGCCTTCGAGAGCTCGAAACCTTCGGGACAGACGCACTGCCCATTCACAACCTTGGCCTCGCCCTCCGTAGTCTTCACAGAGAACGTGCCATCGGTGTTCACAATCCGCACCTCCTTGGGTGCGATACAGCTTTCCCAGCGCGAACTCTTTCGAGTGCGCTTGAGAGCCTCTTCGGCACACTTGGCTGCGTCCTCACAAGTAAGGATCTTGTCCTTCTCGATATGCTCCGCGGCCGCAGATCCGGCACTCGGGTCAGGGAGCTCCGCCTTGGCAGCCGTCGTGAAAGTCAAAGCGAAAACCGCAACCAAAATCGTCCAAAAGTTTCTCATGTTCGTCTCCTTTTGCCCCCCTTGGAGGCGCCTTTATGTTAGCGCCCTTGTGGGGCATTTTTGCTTCGATCGGAAATCTCTCTAAATCTCTCTTTATTAAAGAGAGACTTGTTCTCCTGGTTTTCTAGTAGTTTAAAAATTTAAGGTACAAACCATCATCACCATCAGCTAGAAGCTAGAGGCTAGAAGCTTTTAGTAGTGAGGCCTTTAAACCGTCCCATGGATGATGAGCTGAGGAGGAAGACATCCCACCGCCCATGAAACGATTTAAAAACCGCACACAATTATTCTTCGATTCATCGATATTTATCGATTTCACAGAGACATTGCAAAAGTTACGAATGAATGACTATATCATAAATAAGCCAAAATGTCAAGAGGTTTTAAAGGAATGCCTGAACCTTGATTCGCTCGATTATTACGATTCCAAGCCGATTAACTGTTTAGATAGTAAAAATAACCTTTTAGCTATAAAATTTGCCTAAATTAAGAGAAATTTTAAATACAAAAAAAACCGAGCACCCTCGATCTTTATTATTCTTGACCCTCGCAGCTCGTAGAGCGTAGTGGGTTATTATTCCTGACCCTCGTAGTCCTGAGTTAATCGAAGGGCGAAGTGGGTTGTAATTTGTTATACGTATCGTTCATCAAGAGAAATTTAAGTAACTCTTGATAAACTTTGATCTTGATGAACCTTTACCTTTATTGGTTTTAAATTCGCTCTAGCGAATTTGCCGTACTCTGGCCAAAACCCAAGCCGACCCAACCAAAAACCCAAGTATGAGGCCAAAACCCAAGTTTGAGACAAAATCAGGTTTGGCGTAAAAACGGCTAGGCAATGGATCGTCAATGATTTGCACGCGAACCGAATATCCAAAAAAGTTGGGGGCTTGCTCGGCAAGTTGATTGGCAACCGCAATGGCTATAGCAGAAGCTTGTGCTCTTTCGGGGTGATATGCGGTAACGTACATTACGCCTGTGCCGGGGGTAACGCCAACATCAACCGTTTGTGCCCACTCTTTTCTTTTATCTATCTCGTCGTTTAATGTGAAATAACCGGCATCAACTCCACCCTCGTTTATAACACCATTAAAAAAGCTGGAAGAAAAAACTAACTCCGATAAATTCTGGCCGATTCTTTCGGTGGATTTTATGGCTGTGTATGGGTCAACGCCGGTTACATTAGTTTGTGTAATCAATAACCTGATTTGCGAGGAATACTTTTTTGTTTGCACCAAAGAAAAAACCAAAGCAAATGCAAAACCCAAAACCGCCAGTATTGCTATCAGCTTCCAACCGCGAAGGTACAATTGAAATAAATTTATGCTCGGCATCCCCTCTTTTTAGATTAAAGATAAAAGATTAAAGTTTATCAAGAGCAATTAAGCGCAACGGAAGAATCGAACTGAACTCGATAAACTTGTTACTTATTTGTTTAAAGCTCTTTACTTGTTACTTGAGTTCCAAGTGTTACGGGAATATCTATTTCCTCCCCATCTCGTAAAACTCGGAGTGTTACTTTTGCACCCGGCACAAACTGCAAAATAATATCCCCAAGATCCAAGCTTTCATCTATTATATCACGATCCACCCGCAAAATCACGTCACCATCTTTAACACCCGATGTAAATGCAACACCGCCCTGCAAAACAGATGGTAAATTTGGATTAGATGAATAAACCCAAGCGCCTCGTTCAGGTAAATTTAACTCTTCATCTATGGATCTAACCAGCGAGGTTGGAATTGTTCTAACTCCAAGTGACGCGTGTTCTATTTTTTGTTTGGATATCAAACTCTGTAAAGATCCGGATATGGCCGAGCCCGGAATAATCTTTAATTTATCACCCTCGCCCGATTCGGTTATACCAACCAACGATCCGTTTGTATCCCAAATGGGTGAACCCACTTCGTTATCTTCTATTTGACCCATTGCCACCATTCTTCTTGCCAATTCATCACTTAACCTCGGTTCACTGTAAAAAGATGCACGCATTGCCGATAAAGAAGACGGTACAAATTGCATTGGCCCCAACTCGAGCCAAACAGCTATACCGGTTCTGTTTAAAAGTTGTTGCGCAAAATCTGCAGCCGTAAGGTTACTTGCGTTAACTTTAATAAACACAACCCCCGTTGCGCTGTCTAAAACTTTTTGTTCCACTTTATAAACCTGCGTGTCGTGCCAAATATACCAATCCAAATTAACAGATGCCTTAACAGCCTCGTAAGGAGCGGTAAACCATCCATCGGATGTCATGGCCACTACTCTGGAAACAGCCTCGCTCTCGAGTAGCATATCCGATGCTTTCTTTGGCCTTGCGTATAAAATCCCCACCGGCGATCGCCTATCCAAAACCGACTCGGGCACCAAGCGCGGTGAAGCATCTAACATCGATAAAGGAACCAATCGAATTGTTGAAGTTTCCATTGCGCCCAAAGTTGTGTTTGTAGCCACGGAACCCGTACTGGTACCAACCGGCAACGTAAAACCACTTTGGTTGTTTATTGTTTGAATTGCCACTTCCTTAGCCACAATCCTAGCCGAAACAGTACTGCTGATTACCGAAATAATCATAACACCCAAGCCAACGAGCGCACCCCACGCGATATATTTTGAATTTAACTTCATAGATTGGCTTAAGTGTAGCACAATTAATCACTTTTTCAAGTGCTCTAAAAACAGTTATTAAAAACATTTCCGCAAATCCACTCAGAATTTAAAATAAATTCGCCCTTTATCTAAAGCCACCTGGTAGTTGTTAAGATAGCAATCAATAAAACCACCGCTGCCACTCCCTCTACCCAAGCCTGTGCTTTTTTTGGTAACGGATGATAAAGATATCTTCGCATACGTAAAAGCCCGCAAAATAGCAACATGGCGATCGCTCCTTGCGCATACATGCTAAGAGGCAATACAGCTCCCATAAATCCCAAATGCAAGCCCAAAATTAATCCTATCAACATCCAACGATTATTCTGCTCTCGAGTGGCCTCGGGGTGGCCGGTGGTTCGAAACAATACCAACCCCAACACGGCCATCAAAGTAATATGAATCCAAATTGGCGTATGAATAAAAGTCATCAAACCAACCGATGTAGCGGCCGCGTAAAAAAGTATAATCGGCACATAAGCGATATTAACCCGCGACAAACCATGCACAGGATACTTTGGCGGAGCAAAAGCCAGTAAAAATAAAAGTTCCAAAGATAAATAAGTGGCGATTGTACCCAAACATATTATAATCCACCGCCCTACTGCACTTTCAGAGAGCAACAAACTAAAAACCAAGGTAGCTAAAAAAATAAAAGTTGGAAGCATCTTTTCCATCAAATCGGAAAGCTTTACCCTGCCTTGCGACATCAAAAAAGCGCTGATAAATAACACAGCCACTCCAACAAGAGCGATCCAAGGATATTGAAATGGATATTGCAACTGCAACCAAAAACTAAATGCGACAAAAACAGCACTTAATAATGGTAATAAACGGTAAATAAATATCATTCTACAACTACGGGGCCAATTAAAAGTTTAATGCTCTGATCGGATAAAACCGATGATTGAATACCATAACCATTCGATAAAATAATACGCCACACACCCACGTCACGTGCAAAAACATATCCTATAAGCCTGATAACCCACAAACCGGGCAAAGGTAAATCGCCAAACTTGGCATCTATCACCTCGAAACGCAAAGTACCATTATCTTCCACGATGGGTGCAAGGTGTGTCAAGATCTCAAAAGTAATGTAATCGTGCCAAGTCAGATAAAAATACATTTCCACCGATTCCGGCAAAATAACAACCTGAGCCACTTCGGATCTGTACTCGCTGTTTCTTAATCCGCCGGTAATTACACCATGCAAAAAAGCGGTAAACTCTTTTTCGGATAAATCCAAAGGTATGGGCGGCTCGTTATCCAAATTATTCTCCGTAAGCTTAACCGATATTAAATCTCTAAACTCATCCCAACTCATGGTACCCGCTTCAACATACCTGGTGGGCAATGGTGCGTCATAAAACCAATCACTCAAATATGGAATATTTAAAATTCCCGACTTAACAATCAAAAACAATCCAATCACAAGTACGATTAAAATCATCCCCATGCCCAAAACCCAACAACTTAAAGCATCTCTCCAAATAATCTTTTTTTTCTTTTCTATCACCCTCTCTTTTTGGGCTATTGGCGCCGGCAAAGGAGCGATGCCATCAACCGATGCTTCATGAGAAGCTTGAGTTTGTAAGTTACTATCATCAGTTCCACTTGTTGCATTACTCACAATCCCATCTCTCACACCTTCTGGTCGTACATCTTCACTTTTTTCCTTGGTCTGCTCTTTAATAAACCGCGGAACCTCATCCTCCTTTTTTTCTAAACCCAAAGGCTCTGTAACCGTTGACCCGAAACCATCTTTAACTTCCGCGTTAGATGCCGGCTGTAAAATCTTTGCATCAGCCGATATACCATTCTGAGAATTATCGTTTTTTGAGCCGGTTTGTTCGGTATTAATCACAACACCCGGATCATTCACATCCGCACTTTCCTTATTTGGCGATCTTGGTTCAATCATAAGATAAAATTCTGCTGATTTTTTTAATTATTTTTCAATATACGCTCTCACCTCTTTAACAACAACCATGAGCGCCGTTGCAAAAGGTATGGCAAGCAAGGCGCCGGCAACTCCAAAAAGTTTAGCGCCCACCAACATTGATATGATGCTGATAAGCGGATTCAAACCAACCGCTTTTTGCATTACCTTTGGTACGATTATATGATTTTCCAATTGTTGAATAACCACCAAAGCACCCAAAGCCAAAACACCAAGAAGCGGTGACTGCGTAAATGCAACAAAAATTATCGGTATACTGCTAAGGATGGGGCCAAGGTAAGGAATAAATTCAAGCAAACCGGCAAAAAGAGCAAAAACCAACGCCCCCTCAATACCCAAAATCGTCAAAGCCGTATAAACCAAGATGCCAATTATTAAACTCAAAGTTGCTTGCCCCGCAAACCATCTGCTCATTTGCGCCTGCAGCTCATCTATTAAATTCAATACAAACTTTTGATGCTTAACCGCAACCCAATCATGAACCAATGTTTTTGCTTTATCATCTTGCGCAACTAAATAAAAAGCGATAACGAGCACAATCACAAAAGCCGCAATTCCACCAAAAATCCCGGTCAAAGTCCTCATCAATCTTGATATCGCCTCCGCGGCCTGTGTTTGTATTGAGGCAAAACCATTTTCGGGCAACAAATCATACTTAACGGCCACATCCTGAACTCCAACAATCACATCCTGCAAAGATTCCCACCTGGCACCAAATATCGGCCCTATCTTTAAAGCTTGATCAATTAGCGTTGGCACCATGAGAGTAATGGTTAAAGCCAATAAACCCAGCCCAATAACATAAGCCGATATAACGGTAACACCTCTGGGTATATGATATTTATGCGCCCAATCCGCCACAGGCTGTAAAAGCGAAGCCAAAAACAATGCCGCGACTATAATAAAAACGACTTGCCACGCCTTCCAAATCAAAAACACGCCGGCGACTACCGCAAGTATCTTTAACAAGGTCACCACCGTAATATTAACTTGAATTTTTTGCATATAATTCTCCATCTTCATTATAACATATAAAAAAACTCCATACATTGTTGGAGTTGAGATCAACCATTTTCACGTCGACGCATAATCTCATTACGTAAGTCGCAACAAACCTGTAAGGCTTTCAACAACACTTCAGGCTCTGCGTCGATCCTTGTAACAACAACTATTCCTATCAATTTACGTCGTCTTCCTCGAAGGATAAACTTACGTTTTCCCGTGTAAGAACTTTTAACTTGTAAATACAAATCCCCTAAATCGTTCGTTGTTACAACTATATCAATTCCCATAGCATCTTCATCCTGATCATGAAGCCGTGCAGAAACAAACCATTTAGGATAAATATAGTGAGGATCAGAAAGAGCCTTTAGCACCATTTCCTCGTTACGCTGACCTTTAGCACTCCGTGCACGACAATATGCAATTTTTCTTTCTTTTTTGATACGCCTCAAATTCTGAAAAGTGCCCAGAACCTCTAAATCAATGTTAGAAGAGCCCGGCTTGCCGGTTTTATTACCAACAATCCTGTCATATCTTTCACGAGATGCTAAATATTCTTGATATTTTGCATTTTTAGCCCTTTGAAGCTCATCGCTTTCAATTTTCATGGCATCGTTATAATATTTCTCCGCGGCATTTTGTTCCGCTTCAGATACACTAAAACCCGTTCCTGTGGCAACAACTTGTTTTTCAATGATCAATTTAGCGACATAAACACTTTTTGTACCCTTAACAATGTTTGTAACATACCTACAAAACTTTTCTCTTTTTTGTAAATAATCACAAAAAACAGCTTTATAATTAACACTTTTTGCTGTCTTACCCACAAAATCCTCCTTATCCCTATAACAAAGTATCTCGGTTGAAGATTTATACAAAAAGCAATACTTGTCAATATAAACAAAAATCAAACAACGCCATTTATCATGTACAAAGCACGATGTACGAGGTACGATACTGCCCATGCCAACCTTAGCCGTTAATCGCAAAGCCCGATATGACTACGAACGCCTGGATTCTTTTGAGGCTGGTTTAGTGTTAACAGGCCAAGAAGTTAAATCCATAAGAGATGGTGGCGCCAAGATAGATGCTGGCCATATTGTTGTTAACAAAGGCGAATTATGGCTCATTGGAGTTAATATAGCACCCTATAAACGAGCTTCAAAACTCGAAGATTATGACCCGGCGCAATCCAGGAAACTGATAATGCATAAAAAAGAAATCCGGCAATTAATTGGTAAATTAAGCGAAAAAGGCTTGACAGCCGTACCCATTTCACTATATACTCGCGGTAATCGTATAAAGCTCGAACTGTGGCTGGCACGAGGTAAAAAGGCCTTTGAAAAGAAGCAAAAAATCAAAGAACGCGATATAAACCGCGAAACAAACCGCTACCTCAGAGAAATCGATTATTAAGCAAATAGTAAAACGTCATAAAGTCATAACGTCTTAACGAAGTTACTAAACAAACCCCGTTAAGACGTTACGACGTTCAACGTTTAACTAATTTCGGGGATGACGAGCTTCGACGGTACGTTTCAACTTATTTTGCAGGCCGAGCTGATACAACTCGTTAAACTATATCAAAAACGATAATTGCCAACATCGTAGAAAAGGCTAAGGCCGCTATTGCTAACGCAGTACGCATGCCTCAAGCTGTACCGGTTCTCGCTTAAGACAACCGCGATCCCCACAACAAGCCCGATGCTGTGGTTCGATCGACATATTTCGGGCTAAGGGTTAAACCTTGATACGGGTTTAATCACAAAAAGGCACGTATCAACAGCCATTGCTACTCGCTTGCTCTGTGCAATTGCTGTATATATGAGCAAGCCAAACCTGTAACGATAAATAAGCTGTGCGTTTCCGGACAGGGGTGCAACTCCCCTCATCTCCACCAAACCAACCATAGTCGTAACGTCATAAAGTCTTAACGTCATAACGTAGCAATACAATAAATACAGTTAAGACATTAAGACGTTAAGACTTGTCCCTAAGCAAAAAAATGCGTATCCACTACAAGCGTCGTCGAATGACGCATAAATTCGACCAAGTTAAATACCGGTACAATCAAAGGATTCGTGTACCGGAAGTTCGTGTTATAGACGATGAAGGCGTTGCACGCGGTGTTATGTCAACGGAAGCTGCACTTGCGTTGGCAGAAGAGCGCGGCCTTGATCTTGTAGAGGTTTCTCCAAAAGCCGAACCCCCCGTATGTAAGCTTTTGGATTATGGCGCATTCAAATATCAAAAAGAAAAAGAGATGAAACAGCAAAAAGTGCACGCTAAAAAAGTCGAAGTTAAAGGCATCCGCCTCTCTGTAAAAATCGGCACAGGCGATTTGGAGATACGTAAAAAGCAAGCACTTAAATTCCTAGAGGAAGGCCAAAAGCTTAAAATCGAAATAATCCTCCGCGGCCGCGAAAAAGCCCATGGCGACATAGCTGTTCAAAAAATCCAAGAATTCATGAACGCCATCGCCGAGCACTACGAACTCTTCATTGAACAAGCTCCCAAACGCCAAGGCGGTAACGTCTCCGCAATCATCGGCAGAAAATCATAATAACAACCATAAGTCTTAACGTCATAAAGTCTTAACGTCATAAAGGGTCAATCCTATTCAGATACGTTAAGACGTTACGACGTTAAGACTTGTACCTAATAAATAATTTGTAATTGAATAAGTATGTCCGGCAAAATGAAAACTCAAAAATCGGTCAGCAAACGCATCACCGTTACCAAGACAGGTAAACTCCTAAAACGTGCCGGCGGGCAAGACCATTTTAACAGCCACGAATCTGGCAATACCACTCGCAACAAACGTCGCGATAAACAAATTGGAAAGACTTTCGAAAAAACAATCAAACAACTTGCTCAAACCAATCGATAACGGAGTTAGTTTATAAAGTCAAAAGTTTATAAAGTTCATAAAGTAATACCAACTTTACAAACTTTATAAACTTTATAAACTTTTGACCATCCCACAGCTTTGTTATTTATAATCTATTATTTGTTAATTAAAGCCAGTTATGCCTAGAGTAAAACGCGGTACACATCATATTAAACGCCGCAAAAATATTTTAGCCCGCACAAAAGGAATGATGTGGGGCAGAAAATCCAAACTAACCCAAGCCAAAATCGCTTCTACCAAAGCCGGTTTGCATGCTTTTACCGATCGCAAGATCAAAAAACGAGTCAATCGAGGCTTGCAAAACATCCGCATCAATGCGGCAGCCAGATTACACGGCACCACATACAGCCAACTCATCAGCCAAATCAAGAAAAAGAATATCAATCTGAACCGTTTGGTCTTATCCCAAATTGCGGATAAATACCCTGCAGTTTTCGAGAAAATCGTAAAAGCATAAATATCCACAACAACAAAAACAAGCTCCGCATCATTGCGGAGCTTTTTGTGCTATAATTAAGGCAATAATCAATAACCAAATCACAATCACCAAATCAATCAATGACCATTTTCTAAATTCTTAATTGGTTATTGGACTTCAACTCTGAGGATGAGCCCTTATACTCAAACTCGCTTCGAGTCTGATGATTGGTTATTTACATTTTTATGCCCAAAAACTACGAGTCATCTAAAACCGAGATGCACAAAACGCCCGAAGCACCACTCCCATCCTTTTTGGATGACGAAAGATCTCCCGATGATCTTCGGGCTCTGGATGTACGTCGTAAAATAAATAAGCTCATCGATGAATACGAGATTACGCGCTCCAAATACGAGCTGGCACTTCTTACGCAAAAAAAAGCAGGTCCGCCAACCGAGGAACAAATTCAACTCAAAAATGAACTCCAAACACTTTGGGACACTATTCATGGTGAAGAAATCCATGCCGAACTTAGAGAAAGTGAAATCCTGGTATCAAGTGATAAAATGAAAAAAACTCTGGCACTCGCCCGCAAAGAAATCGCCGAGCTACCCAGGTTTACAGGACAAGAATATGCACCAATCAAAAAAGACATGCCCCGTCTTCAAAAATCTTTAGATGAAAGTGCGGATTCACGTGAATCGATCAAAAAGAGCGTTAAAGAAAAAATCCGCAGTAAAGACCAGATCAAAAAGCTTAGAGTCAAACTTGCAAAACTAAAGTCCGCGTTCGCCGGAGCCTACAAAATGTCGCCGGCCCGCGCTATTATTTTATTATCCCAGCCAACGGGTTTTCTTGGTGCGTTAAAAGGCCTCGCAGACGGCAAAATGCCCTCCAGAGAAGAGCGCAAAAAACTAAGCGTCATCCGTTCACAAGAAGCTCAAGAACTGTTGAAAGATATCCAGAATCTCGAAACAAACATCGATAAAGAATGGAAGAAAGCTAAAAAAGAAGAAGCTCTTATAGATGCAAATAATTCAGATGTTATCGATGAATCAGAGCTCGATGAAACCATCTCTTTGCCAACTTTAAGAGAATCTTTTACAAATGAAATCAAAGCTGCGCGCGACGCTAACGATGACACTCGCGCCGAAGAGCTTAAAAACGAGATTTACACCATCTACAACTCACTCAAAGAACACTTCCCCGAACTCATCAGAAGGTCCGAAAACGATAAATCTCACCCCGACAGAACCACAATACTTCCCTCGGAACCCATCGACTTGGAGACTGCGGATACACTTAAAGACACGGACACTTTAAAAGAGTTTACCCCGCCAACAGCCAGAGATTTCCAACATGAAGAAAAAGTAATACTACCCGAGGTAAAATCCCAACACGAAGCGCCAACAATTAGAGCTGAAGGCGAAAACAAAGAGCGCTCCCTTAAAACCGAGTATTCCATTGAAGTATTTGGCGGAGGCGAAGCCGGCCGTAAATATGCCGCAGATCTTTGGGACCATGCCAACAAAATCATTCAAGAAAAAGGCGGTATCTCGCTTCAAGGTGAAAAGGGCAAATTTAAAGATGCTTTGGATTATGTTCATGCGTTTGCCGAGAAAACCAAACTCAGTTCAGATATTTTAGGTCAACAACGCTCCGGAGAAATCTGGCAAGAAATCTTTGATCACAAAACCGAACTGCTCAAATCTCCATCCATGGATGATTCTGAAAAAGCAAAACTCGAAAGTTTAGACCCAATCTACTACGTAACCCAATCAGCTCTACGTGATAAAGCACTCCAAGATAACGACTTGGATGCAGCCGCTAAACACAACGAAAAACTCGACGAAATCAACAAACTCCTCGGCTACCCCAAAGGTATGAACCCATCCACAGGCGAAGGCATGGGCAAATCCCCACAAAAAGAGACTCGCGGATTAGGCAAGAATCGCGCTCGCTCCGAAATGGCGCGCACCGCTGAAAAAGTTTCTGGCATCAGCGCAAAAACAGTCGAAACAGGAGGTAAAAAAAGAGAAATTATCAACGACACTCCTTACAGCATAGAGTGGGCGGCTCGTTTATTGCCAAATGCCAAAGCCGAATGGGACAAAGTAAGTGAATATATAAAAGAAGATGCATCCGTAGCCAAAAAAGAAATCAATGGAGAAATAAGAAAGGTCACAAAACATGTAAAAGAACTCATCAACTCCAGTGAAGAAATTTCTAACGAGTACCATGGAATAAATAAATTACCCAGCCTGCGTATCGGAGACCCCGCAGAGGCAACTCGTTACGTGATGCTAAAAGCGGCCAGCGAGCTAACACCTGTTACAGAGGATGACAAAAAATTGCAGGTCGCACTTGTAGAGGCTGTATCGGAAATAGATCGCAAGTTAATGAGCCGTAGCATCGAGAAAGCGGGCGGAAAAGAAAATATAAAAAATCAGATATTTAAAACTCTGGACATCGCGGGTGAAGATGTTAAAAAAGCAGTCAATCCAGACCTGGAAAAATATTTCACAGCATTAAATGATAATAATGAGATAAAGATAAGGAGCCTTCTGGGAAATGTCTCTCGTAAACTTCGAAAGAACGGTGTCGAGAATCAAACAATAGATCAAGTCAAAGAATTATTAAAAAACGCCAAAGAAGAACTACAGCAAGCCGCATAAAACAAAAACCCCGTTTATCGGGGTTTTTAAATACCTGATCCATATTGTATGCGTCAACCACATAGGGATGTCGCTACAGCATTTTTAGGTCAAATGATCTTTAACCTCTTTTAGCAACACTTCAATAAACTCATCTTTAACTAAACCATACTGATCTTTTACTCCACGTTTACGAATCGTTAAATTACCCTCCATTTCCTTATCACCAAACACAATCATATAAGGCACCTTTTTCATCTCTGCATTGCGAATCTTTTTCCCAACCGATTCTGACGCCGTATCAACCTCGGCTCTGAATCCTTTTTTAGTCAATTCATCTGCAAGCCCAAGCGCCGGTTCCGCATGTCTATCGGCCACAGGCAAAATCATTACCTGCACCGGAGCAATCCAAGTTGGGAAAGCACCGCCATAATGTTCGATAAGTAAACCAATAAACCTTTCAAACGAACCAAACAAAGCCCTGTGCAACATATACGGCTGTTCCTCCGCGCCTTCTGCGTTGATATAAGTCATCTTAAATCTCTCCGGCAAGTTAAAATCAAATTGCAAAGTGGAACACTGCCACTCACGCCCTAAACAATCTTTAATCTTAAAATCGAGCTTTGGTCCATAAAAAGCCGCGCCACCAATATCCTTGCTGATATTTAACTTTTTATCATTTGCAACCTTTTCTAAAACCTCTTCCGTAAACCTCCAACCCTCATCACTTCCAATTGATTTTTCCGCATTTGGGTCTCTAACTGATAGGTATACATGTATATCTTTAATATCAAATCCAAAGGATTTAAACATAAATAGCGTAAAATCCACAACCTTTTTCAACTCATCCTCAACCTGATCGGCACGGCAAATAATATGCGCATCATCCTGAGTAAAACCCCTGACACGAGTTAAGCCGGATAACTCACCCTTCTTCTCAAAACGATACACAGTTCCGCATTCAGCCCATCTCATTGGCAAATCACGATAAGAATGCATTCCATTTTTATAGATTTGTACGTGAAACGGACAATTCATTGGCTTAAGCAGATAGCGCTCCGAAACAGCTACTTCTTTCTCATCCTGCTCATCTTTTAAGCTTTTACCAACTTCGAGCGGTGGATACATGGAATCATTGTAAAATCCCCAGTGGCCGGATGTTTCCCAGAGTGCTTGTTTGCCAATATGAGGTGTACGCACCAAATCATAGCCATTCTTTAAATGCTCGGCATACCAAAAATCTTCTATCGCGCGCCATAAAATTGCACCTTTTGGATGCCAAAGCGGTAAACCCAAACCAACCATCTCATCAATATGGAATAAATCCAATTCTTTGCCGAGTTTTCGGTGATCGCGCTTTTCCGCCTCTAAGAGCAGGGCTTTATGATTATCCAATTCCTCTTGCGTCGTAAAACATAAACCGTATATTCTCTGCAACTGTGGATTATTCTCATTACCTCTCCAGTAAGCGCCGGCGATTTTATTAAGTTCAATAGCCCCAATCTGATTTGCAGTCTCCACATGAGGACCACGACAAAGATCTGTAAATCCTCCCAAAGTATAAACAGATGCCACATCCCGCTTAGCGGGATCAATATCTTTCGCCTCTTCATCACTAATCTTGGTAGTCCCCTTCTCTTTAAGATCTCGAAGTAATTCAACTTTAAATTGCTGTTTCAATCCTTCAAACAAACTGATAGCCTCATCAATACTCATTTCTTTACGCACAAAAGCTTCATTTTCCTCAACAATCTTCTTCATCTCAGCTTGAATCGCAACCAAATCCTCGGGTGTTACAGTTCTTCCTATCTCCACATCATAATAAAACCCAAAATCCACCGTAGGCCCAACCCCAAACTTGGCCTCGGGGAACAATCTCTGAATTGCAGCCGCCATTACATGCGCCGCACTATGTCTCATTAACTCAATTTCCATATCGATTAAATAACAAATATTAAATTATAAATAATAAAGATTTAAAAAAACCGACCGATCTCTGCATATTTAACACAGATAATCTGCCGGGACCCCGATGTACATCGGGGCGGTTCCACCCGAATTCCATTTAACCGTACTATGTACTAAGTACTACGTAGTACGAGCTACTTAGTACTTTATACGATTATATGGCACTCTTTATCTTATATTGTGGCCTCCAAAAAAACTTCGAAGAACCGTCGGTTGGTAGCCGATGTAAACATAATAACCAAGTAAAAAAAATCCGTCAAACATATGGGATATAAACTCATCCCCCAAACCCCCAATTCTCTTAAGATTAAGAGAGGGGGGCTTTTGTTAAACAGTTTTAAAACCCCTCTCTTAATCTTAAGAGAGGGGTTGGGATGAGTTTACTCCAAAGCTACTGAACTTCGATCGTAATCTTATCTTTCATGCTTGGTAACCTATGAACCCAGCTTGGTTGTAATTTCACGTCAACGCTTTGTACGCCATCGATAGCCGACCATTTGCGGATAACTTCGTCCATTGGCAACCCAACAATCATATCTTTACGAAATACCGAACTAGTTTCCGTTAACCGGCTCATAGCCTCTGCCGATACCGCTAAAGTCGCTGTGCTGTTTTCCTCGTCCGCATCTTGCAATTTAAAAGAAATTTGCGCCATGTCTACATCTGACAGAGAATATCCCTCGGGTAATTTTTCAGATAGCTTAGATCGTACAAGCGCCGCAACATCATCTTTTGGAAAAAACACACCTGTAACAGAAACCCTTACTTGCGCCATAAACATATCCATTTTTTGCCCAGGGGCGGCATTACTCTGTTTTTTGGATTCTGTGACTATAAAAACAGATTCCCACTCCGGATCCGCACCTGCCTCGAGAACCAATGTCCTTTTAGCTGTCTCAAGCGCCGCAGTATAAAGCTCTTCCTGGGCTTTAGCTATAGCATCGGCGGTAACCATGGTAACAGGCCCGGTCTCCTGACCTTCGCCAACGAATTCGGTCACACTTTCAGCATAAATCTTGTCTTGAATCCCTTCCCAAAGACCTGGTATAGTTAATCTTTCACCTTTAGCAATCTCAAATTCAAAACCTTCTTTATCGGATGTTGCCTCAACTTCCACGGAACCCCCAACCGGAACAGTTACTGTTTTATTGATTCTAAAAAGTTTCCCATCTTTGGTTAACAATCTGGTAGTTGCAACCAATGGTTGTGCTTTTGAATAATTATTTACTATTTTTACCTTTCCTGAAGTTTTTGTAGGTACCTTGGGAACAGATGCATCTATTTCAATTGGAGTAACGATATATTCCTTAGCTTCCACATAAGAACCGGCCACAACCCTGCCGCGAATTTGATTTGTTGCCGGAGACGGCGCTATCTCGATAACCGCATCAACACTAACAGGCTCTTCCGTGGCTGTAACAGATACTGTTGCTTTAACCGATGATGTCCACAAAGCCACCGCAATCACCGCAATTGTTATTAGAACAAAAGTAACTGCAATATTTCTAAACAACTTTGGAGCCGGAGGTTGCGGAAATGAACCCCGAGACATACCACGTGATAATTTTATCGCCATATTACCTTTAGTATAGCAAAGAAATAAAGAATCACCAAGCTACAGCTCAACCCCTCTAAATCTCCCCTTGTCATGGGAGACTTGTTAATAAATTTTACAGCCCCCTGACAAGGGGGTTTGGGGGTTGTGCTTTTAAAAACTCACAGTCCTCGGCCCCAACACTTCCTCTATCTGCTCTGTCACCTCTGGCGTCAACCGTATTAATGCCGATGACCTAACCTTGCGCTGACCGCCCACATCATCAATCACAAAATCAACTTTCATGTTCCCCGGGTTTGCATCAAATATTTGCCTCAACCTCCTAATCGCAGTCTCGGGTAAAGTCGCACCCACACTCAAAGCAACAATTGTCTGCTCTATCGGCTTTGCGCAATCCTCACTCAGGGCGGTTAAACCATTTGCAGAACAAATTCCGCCCTCAAGTTCGTTATCATTTGTAATTTGCGGTGATGAAAATTGATTGGCATCCGCAATTATTTGTTCAATATTCTGATCATTAATCACATACGCATTTTCTGCCAGCACTTTCATCTTTCCGCCATCTTCCGAAGGTCTTCCCGAAACCATCACCATATTCTCGGGCTCCCAGCAAGATTCACTCTCCTGCAAAACCCTGGGAAAAACAACAACCTCACAATCCGTATAACCATCTTCTATCTTAACAAACAACATCGGCTCATTCTTTTTCTTGGTATAAATCCTTTTAGTAGTCGATATTATTCCCGCGACTCTGACTTTCTTTTCTTGTTTGTATTGATCCAACTTACCAAGTGGTATAAAAGCATCCCCCATTCTCTTGGCATATTCTTTAAAAGGATGCTCGGAAACATACAGCCCCAACAACTCCTTTTCCCAAGCCAACATATCTTTTTGCTGCAACTTTGGAGATGGTGCCAAAACCAAAGCATTTTGCGGAGCATCTCCACCACCCATCGCAAACAAATTAAATTGCCCGCTCGCAGCCTCTTTCTCATGTTGCTTATGATAATCCAATAATCTCTCGATGTTATAATAAAACTCCGATCTATCGCCGAACTGATCAAACGCACCGGATCTTATAAGTGCTTCCAAAGATTTTCTATTTACAAATCTACCTTTAATCCTGATCAAAAAATTCGCCATATCTTTAAACAACCCATTTACTTTCCTCTCTTTTATGATTTCCTCTACCACGTCATAACCCAAGCCTTTAATCGCCAACAGGCCAAACCTCACAGTTCCCCTATCTCCATCTTCACGCTCCGCGGATGGCTGAACTGTATCTTTTACAACGGAAAATCCGGCAAAAGATTCGTTCACGTCGGGCGCCAAAACCTCTATTCCCATTCTCCTGCATTCTTCAACCTCAATAGTAATACGATCTAAATTCAAACAATCGGAATTTAAAAGCGCCGCCATAAAAGCCTCCGGCCAATGTGCTTTTAGGTAAGCTGTTTGATAGGCGATATACGCGTAACAAGCCGCGTGAGATTTGTTAAAACCATAAGCTGCGAATTCCTCAAATTGCGTAAATACTTTCTCAGCCTTATCCTGCGGTACACCATTTTTCACAGATCCCTCGATAAACTTAGCCCGCATCTTAACCATAAGCTCCGCAATCTTTTTACCCATTGCTTTACGCAAAGTATCAGCTTCACCACCGGTAAAACCCGCCATATCTTTTGAAACTTGCATAACTTGCTCCTGATAAACAGGTATACCGTAAGTTTGCGCCAAGGCACTTTCTGTAAGCGGATGGATATATTTAACTTTCTCTTTTCCATGTTTACGCGCAATAAACGAATCGATAAACTGCATCGGACCCGGGCGGTAAAGCGCCACCATGGCAATAATATCATCAATAACTGTCGGTTTTAGCTCGCGAATATATCGCTTCATTCCATCAGATTCCAACTGAAACACACCTGTCGTTTCCGCCCTGCCCAAAAGGTCATATGTCGCCTCATCATCGAGTGGAATATCATCCAACACAACAATATCACCATGCACCGCCTCGATAATTTCCAAAGCCTCGCGGATAATTGTTAAGTTGGACAAACCCAAAAAGTCCATTTTGAGCAACCCAACAGCTTCTGCGGGCTTAAGCGAGTACTGTACAACCTGCTCAACATCACCACCTTGGGCTTTTTGCAAAGGCGCATATTCCTCGAGTGGCCTTGGTGCAATCACAATTCCGCAAGCATGCTGGCTGGCATGGCGCGCGGTTCCCTCGAGCTTGGATGCCAAATCCAACAACTCCTTAACTTTTGGGTCCGATTGATCTAAAGCCTTTAACTCCGGATTCTCGACTCTAGATATTGCTATCGGCTGATTCTTACCCTGCACCGGCGGTGGAATAATCTTTGCCACTCTATCCACTTCCTGAAAAGTCCAACCCAAGACACGCCCTACATCTCTTACAGCCGCACGTGCCGCCATTGTTCCAAAAGTAATAATCCCCGCCACTCTATCCGCTCCATACTTTTCCGTTACATACTGAATAACATCCTTACGCTTTACATCATCAAAATCCATATCAACATCAGGCATACTGATACGGTCGGGATTCAAAAACCTCTCAAAAAGCAAACCATACTTTAACGGATCCAAATTGGTAATATGCAGTGCATATGCCAAAATCGACCCCGCCGCAGATCCGCGCCCCGGCCCCACAATCACATTGTTTTTCTTGGCCCAAACCGTGTAATCATTCACAATCAAAAAGTACCCCGGAAAACCCATATTCTCTACAACCGAAAGCTCATACTCCGCCCTCTCCATAGCCTCTTTTGGCACAGGGTCGCCATATCTCTCTTTCACACCCTCCATTGCCAACTTCCGCAAATAACTCATCTCAGTCTCGCCCTCGGGCACCGGAAAAGTCGGCAACAAATTCACTCCCAGCTCTATCTTTACATTCACCCTATCCGCAATCTTTCTGGTATTCTCTATCGCTTGCGGAGTATCGGCAAAAGCCTTCACCATTTCCTCGGGAGATGAAAGAGAGTGATCCATCGTCCTAATCGAAAACCTATTCGTATCCGATAACAACTTCCCCGCGTGAATACACTGCAAAGCATCCTGCGCATCAACATCATCAGTCTCCAAATAATGCGCATCACGAGTTGCTACAAGCGGTGCCCCGGTCATTTCCGCGAGCTTAATAATATTATGATTAACATGAATCTGTGTGGGTGAATCAGGGTGATGCACAAGCTCCAAAAAGAAATTGTCTTTCCCAAAAATCTCCTGATACTCCGCTAAAACCTTTTTTGCCTTTTCAAAATCACCATCATTACAAGCCTTGGGAATCTCCCCTTTTAAACACCCCGACAAAGCAATGATTCCCTCATGATTCTCTTTCATCACCTGTTTATCCATGCGAGCCCTATAATAAAAACCTTCCAAATAAGAGATGGAGACCAATTTTAACAAATTTTGATAACCCGTAAAATTTTCCGCGAGCAATGTAATATGATGCGTAGCCTCATCGATACGCGGCCGTTTATCATGCAAAGAATTCAGTGCCACATCCGCCTCTACTCCAATTATCGGCTTCAACCCTTCCTTTTCACAGGCCTGATACAAATCTATCGCCCCATACAAACTCCTGTGGTCGGTTAACGCTATTGCGTCATAACCCAAACTCTTTGCCTTCGCAACGATTTGCTTTGGACTGGACAATGCATCAGATAGTGAATACATGGAATGCACGTGTAAGTGCACAAACGGACAACGGCCATCGTCGCTTGTCGCTCGCCTGCCCACCGAAGCTTCAACGAAGGAGGGTCCCACGTCCTGCATAGTCGAACCCAAATCCTTAGTCTTTAATCCTTGATCATTAGTCATATCATGTATCCGGCTGACGGCATAAAGCCTGCCTTAATACTTAAATTCAATTTGCATTATCTTACCCACCCAGCATCAGTCTATCAAGTCCATAAAGTAAAAAGTCCATCAAGCCAAAATTGATCAGCTTGACGGACTTTATAGACTTTTTGCTTGATAGACTGTATCTAAGACTTACTCCTGGTTTTCTTTTTACCCTCCGTTCTAAATTCATCCATCAACCCCGAAATTTTTGATGCGCCCTTAGCCATCCCGGCAACGTTGCCGATTACAGTTCCAAATTTTTCTTTTAAATTTGCAATATCCTCTTCTATCTCTGCAACAATATCGCGTACATGAAGCAATACATCATTGCCCTGCCTTACGAGCCGAGCCACTTCGAAAAGCACCCAGCCTAATAAAACCAAAACAATAAACAGCCCGGTTCCAAAACAGAGCCAAAAAAATGCTTGCGCAGTTTGTAAATCTATCATACTAACTTTAGTATAACACGTCCCACGTCGCTCGTCCCACGTCCTACGCTAAAACCTGTGGGTAAATTTGCCAAACCAGCCTTACAAGAATATAGTAAATGTCGAAGACCTCAAATATTTTTAATTCATAATTCATAATTCATAATTTTTATTATATTGTTATGTTAAGCGATATCCCCAAAAAACTAGCGGGCTTAAGCCCCGATCAAATTGACCAAGAAATCTGCCGAGCCGGCCTTATAGCCGAGCTAGATGCGATCAATCTCTACGAACAAATGTCAGCTCTTGCGCAAGACCCAAAACTCAAAGAAATGCTCGCCGACATCGCCAAAGAAGAAAAAACCCACGTCGGCGAATTCCAAGCATTGCTACTATCCAAAGATACAGAACAAGTTGGTGAGCTGGAGCATGGTAAGAAGGAAGTTGAGGAAATGTAACAAGTATGGCGCTCGAAGCTACACATCTCCGATTTGCACTAGAAATAGAACCGCGATTAAACATTTCAAATCGCGGTCTTTATTTAGCCGGATCCATCTACCCGGATTCTCGTTATACCACCGGCATTCATCGTAACCTTACCCACAAATTACCGGCACCAAACAATCCCTTTCAAAAGGATTTAACCGACTTTCAAAAAGGTTGGGCAACACACATATATTACGACGAACACGGACTCCCCAAATACAAACAACTCTCACCCTGGCCCGATCAACACGTATCCGGCTTTGGCGATTTTTGGGTATTTATTACCGCCGAAAAATTGGTTGAAGATTTACAAAGCTATGAATTCATAAAAGACAATACCGAAATAATCCAAAATATTCAAACTCCGGAACCTCCAAATAACGAAGACCCTAAATTATTAAAAAAATACTTTCAAGAAAACAAATTGCTTTACTCAAAATCTCCCAATTTCCAAAGCTACAGCTCACAATTTAAAGCCCTTGGTCTTGATGATGATCTAATCAATCAAGTAATTAATAAGACAAAAGAATTTCAAACAGATCCTGAAATGCTGAAAAAAATTGAAAGCATATACAATCAAATAATTGAAGAGATGTAAAAAAATCGAAGTTCCCAGCTTCGATTTTTGGTACGGATAACCACAAGGGATTATCCCTACACCGGTATTCAAGTCCCCTTTGTGAAAGGGGATGTCGAGCTATGCTCGACAGGGGAATTCACCTCAACTCCGCCCCAAACTTCTCCTTAGCTGCAAGCAAAGCCTCTTCCAAAACTCCATCAATTTCCTGACTAGTCAAAGTCTTCTCTCTCGATCCAATAGTTAAATGCATCGCCACAGACTTTTTACCTTCTGCAACGCCTTTGCCTTGATACGTATCAAACCACTCAACATTAAGTATCAAATCATTTACTTTAAGAATCACTAACTCAATATCACGATATTCAACATCTTCGCCAACTACTATTGCCAAATCACGTTTTGATTCAGGGAAAGGCATTGGTGGAGTATAAGATTTATGAGTTTTAGCGAAGTTAATTACGTTGCGAAGTTCCAACTGAACAGCGCCAACTCGAGACTCAATTTTAAATGCTTCGGTATATTTTGGTGAAATCTCGCCAACTGTCGCCAACAATTTATCATCTTTATAAGCTTGCACTCCCCGACCCGGATGCCAAATATCATCTTGCGAAACTCGTTTCCATTTCACATCTTTTATATCAAATGTATCAAATATGTACTCAACAATACCCTTGGCCTCGCGCCATGGTGAACCATTTTTGTGTTCAATGTAACCAATCACGCACTGCGGATTCTCATCGGGTAAATCTGTCCACGCACCTTTCTTACCGGCTTTCCTCAAATACACATTCGAACATTCAAACAACCTAAGCGTATCCGCGCGTTCCTGATTGTTAGCAACCGCCTCCAGCAATTGTGGAATCAACGATGAACGCATCACTTCCAGTTCAACGGTAAGCGGATTTTGTACATGCAACAAATCCTTAGCGTCAAACCCCGACTTTGCCAGTAAATCTTTTGAGACGAATGAATAACCATAAAGTTCCGTATACCCAGCACCTGCTAAAAGATCTTTAATCCTATCTTCCCAAACAATAATATCATCCGATTTTCGTGGTGCAACTGCTGTTGGCACAACAGCCTCTATTTTTCCATAACCATAAATACGAGCTATCTCCTCCACCAAATCACGCCCCGACTCGATATCATGATCTCTCCACCAAGGAACTTCCGCTGTCAGCTTTTTACCTGAATCCTTAATCTTGAATCCAAGTCGTTTCAAAACGTCGATCATCTCCTTCTTAGAAATCTCAACTCCAATCAGAGCATTCACCTCATCTGTAGTTATCGAGAATGACTCGGGTTTATACTTCTTAGTCTGCACATCAACCGGCGCGCCAACAACCTCACCTCCCGCAAGTTCTTTTACAAGTTCAATAGCCCTAGCCATTGCCGATTCAGGCCCGATTTGCGACAAACCCTTTTCAAATCTCAATTGCGAATCCGATTGCAACAAAAGCTTGCGCGATCCTTTACGCACAACAACCGGGTCAAAAGCCGCCGCCTCTAAAATAATATTCACCGTCTCTTCTGTTGACCCTGTTTCCTCCCCACCCATAACACCCGCTATCGCAATAGGATCTTCCGCATCAGCAATCACAAGCACGCTATCTGGCAAATCATAAACCTTCCCATCCAGCGCCATTATCTTCTCCCCCTTCCGCGCATACCGCACGTTAATCTCCTTTAATAAAGGAGATGTCTCGTCCGACGAGACAGAGGATTTCAACTTATCCACATCAAAAACATGCATCGGCTGACCTGTCTCATACATCACATAGTTAGTGATGTCGACCAGGTTATTGATAGGTCTAATCCCGGCAGACAATAAGCGACGTTTCAGCCACCATGGAGAAGGACCAACTTTCACACCGTCAATTCTGGTTCCGATATAACGCGAACAAGCATCTTTAGCTTCGATCTTGAGTTTTATTCCCCCTTTGCTTCCCCCTTTCGAAAAGGGGACTTTTAAATCACTAGGTTTATATGTAAATGGTACATCGAGAATCGCTGCGGCTTCGCGCGCAATCCCAACCATCCCCATAGAGTCAGGACGATTCGAAGTTACCTCAATATCCATGACAACATCCCCATCCAACCCCAAAGCTTTCGCAAGGGTTGTGCCGGGTTTAACATTCATCTCAGGAATTTCTTTGCCCAAATCCAAAATCTCATGATCATCTTTAACAGGGAAAGCTTCGCCCAAACCTATCTCGCTTGCCGCGCAAATCATACCATCACTCTTCTCTCCGCGAATCTCTGTTGGCTGAAGCTCTATCAAATCCCCTTCACCATGCCAACGAACTTTAGCTCCGGAAACGGCAACAGCGACTATTTGGCCTTCATAGAGATTGGAGCCGCCGCAGACAATGCGCGATTCCCCCTTCGATTCCCCCTTTCCCAAAGGGGGCTTTAAGGATCCCAAATCAACATCAACAAGCTTAAGTTTATCGGCTTGAGGGTGATTGGATATTTTTGTAATCTTCCCAACATAAACCCCATCCAAATCAACCCCCTGCGGAAAGATCTTTTCTACAGATGGCCCGGATAACGAAATCCGTGCTCCAAATTCTTCGGGAGTCTGTTTAAGGCCCACATATTCTTTGAGCCAATCGTACGATACTAATAGATTCATATTTAGATTAATTTACTTACCTTTTTAGCTTTAGCCTTTATAAGTTAAAAAAACATAGCCGCCAATCAACCAAAATGCACTTGTAAATAAAATAGTCAAAACACCTACACCTGCTAACGGCCATCTAAAAAACTTATAAAACCCGCTTTCCGACTTAACAAACACACGCGGTTTAAGAATCTTAAATACTAACAATAATTCATATACCAAAACTACAAGTGATATTGGACCTAATAAAAACAAAACAAAGGTCGATGCATAGCCCAAAATCACATCTAAGCTCTGGTAATAATAAAAAAAGCGATGATATTCATAAACTAACACTTGAAACAATCCCAAAACTCCCGGTATAAACAGTGGCTCTAAATATGGTTCGTATTTATCAGACATATAATTTTAGTCCATCAAGCTTAAAGTCCATCAAGTCCATAAAGCTGGTTTGTATTAGCTTGATAGACTTTTGGCTTGACGGACTTGATAGACTGGTATCAGTTTCTTTCTAGGTATTAAAATTGCTTTAAGAATCGGATGTCATTCTGATACAAAATTCTGATATCATCCAACTGAGTGCCCTCTTTCATCATTGCAACTCTTTCAATTCCCCAACCAAATGCAAGACCCGAGTATTTTTTAGGATCAACACCCGATGCGATTAAAACATTTGGATGCACCATACCGGCTCCGCCAATCTCGAGCCAGCCTTGTTTGCAAAGTTTACATTTTACATCGTTTACTTTACCGGTTCCTCCACAAACTCCACACGAGATATCTACCTCAAAAGATGGTTCCGTAAATCTAAAGTGATGCGGGCGAATACGCGATACTCTGCCCGGCCCAAAAAACTGCTCCGCAAAATAATCCAAGATTCCGCGCAAATGTGTGAGGTTCACTCCTTTATCAACATACAACCCCTCAAACTGATGAAACATTGGCGCATGAGTGGCATCCGACTGACGGCGATAGCACTTTGCGATGTTAAGCATCCGCACGGGGAACTCCCCTCTTTCGAGCTCGTGACCTTGCGCATTTGATGTATGCGGGGTCAAAACCATTCTCCCCTCTTTTTTCTTATCACTCGATTCCGCATCCATAAAAAAAGTCTCCCAATCATCACGAGCGGGGTGCTCGGGAGGCATGTTTAAAGATTCAAAAGCATACCAATCCCAATCAACTTCGGGGTAGCGTGTGCGATAAAATCCGATTCTCTCAAAAATCGTCGTAATCTCACGAATAGCTTGCGTTACAAGATGAAGATGCCCCTCAGGCGGGCGATTCCCCGGCTCTGTCATATCCGCGCGCTCCGTATCTGCTAAAGCCTCAAACTTGCTGGAAGCCAGCTCAGCTCGCCGTTTCTCGAGCAACTCCATTCCCGCCTGCTTAACATCATTTGCCAGCGCACCCAAAACCGGGCGATCTTCAGCGGAAACATTAGCCAAACCCTTAAGCATCGAGGTCAACTCTCCTTTACGACCCAAATACTTTATCTCCAGTTCATCCAAAACCTCAAGCGTCTCCGCCCCTCCGATTTCTTTCACGATTTGCAGCCTCAAGGCTTCTAATTGATCTTTCATAAATACTATTAGTCATAACGTCTTAACGTCATAAAGTCGTAACATACATACCAAACTTCACCCCGTTATGACTTTATGACATTATGACGTTTTACTATTTTAGTTAAATCCCAATAAAATTCTTAATCCCCCCGAGTATTGCCCCTCCATATTTACCGATATCACGCAGAGTTACCAGTAATATTAATATGATAAGCGACAAAAAGGCAATTTGGTGGATCATAGCTTCCAATTTTGGCCTAAGTGCCTTACGGCGTACTTTTTCTATCAGCAAAAACACAACTCTGCCTCCATCGAGTGCTGGGATAGGCAAAAAGTTAATTACAGCGAGGTTAATAGATAAAATGGCGGCAAATTGTAAAAGCGGAACAATCCCCTGTTTGGCGAACTGGCCTGTAAGAACCGCAATTCCAACCGGCCCGGAAACATCATCGCTAACACCTTTAAGAGTCACTAAATCTTTAATAATTCCACCAAACGCAATAATAATCATCTTGGTATAAGTGTAAGTAGCTACACCTGCTTGATATATAGCCTGATACCAAGTAAATTTCACAACTCCCACGTTTGCCATGGCAACTCCAATCCCCGCCTTATCTATCTCTTCGATATATCGCGGCTGCAAGGTAAGGCTCAACTCTTCTTCACCGCGCGCCACTTTCATTTCAAATTCATTCTCACCTTGCGCGCCAATCAAGGCTACCGCGTTTTCATAATCGGTAGGCTCGACGCCGGCTATACTTAGTACTTCATCACCCGCCAGAAGACCGGCCTGCTCCGCCGGCTGACCTTCGAGCATGTGGGTTATATTGATTCTCCTGTCTTCAATCACAGCGCCTTCCGGTAAATCCTCCAGTATGGCCGGCGCACCTATCATGAATATTGATGCGAACAAAACAAATGCCAAAAACCAGTTCATAGTGACACCTGCTGCCAAAATGATAATTCTCTTCCAAATTGCCACACTCTGAAACGAATCCGGATCATTTGGTGAATCTTCGGGGCTTTCGCCCTTAATGCGGACAAAACCGCCAAGAGGCAGCCAATTAACCGACCAAATGGTATTTTTATACTCTTTCTCATCTTTACGCCCAACAAACTTCCATTTGCCGTCAACTTTTACAAAACCAAAAGCCCTGGGTGGAAACCCATAACCAAACTCATCGGCTTTAACCTTAAAGATTCTTGCCGCAAAAAAGTGCCCAGCCTCATGGATTAAAACCAAAACCGAAAGCACTAGTAAAAATAAAATAAATACAGACATGAAGGTATCTTACTTAAATTACACAATTTTGTGAAGATGATGCCTTATACCGCTTTTCGCTTATCTTGCAATAAAAATTCATTTCTAATTCTATCCGCCATTTCCTCATTTCCTGCTTTTACATATTTATCATATGAAGACTTTGCTGCCTCTAGTAAATTAGGGTCTTCCAAAAACTTAAAATCCTCTAAATACATATCTTTGATATTTAAAGCATTATCCGCCTGATTCTCTTTTAGTGCCGTCAAAATACCCGTTCGTACAGCCTCCTGAAAATTTGGAGAAGATATGAACTCTGGCGTTGCCGTCATCATTAACCTATCGATCCCAAAAACCCAACCACGCGCTATATACTCCATTGCCTCTTTTAACATATTCACATGATCTTGTTCTGAAAAATTTTCTTTTTTTGTAGCCACTCCCAACTTTTCTCTAATTTCTGAAACCTTGTTTGCTTCACTTTCTTTAATCTCACTCCCTGAAAAAGGTTCGGAAAGTTCAGTGAATGGATTAAGCACCTCCTCTTGTGGGCCCGGTTTCAGATCACTAATCATTGTGTCATTATTTGTACGATCGATTTTTGAAGCAAAAGCTTTTTCCATATATTATTTTTTTAAATATAACTCTAAACAATATATCATAAACTTACCGCTGTTCCCACAAACTTTTTCCCAAGCCACTTAGATGCCAAACTGTCCAAATGCGATGACGCATCTGTAAAGGAAATTGTTTGCTTCGAATCTTTAGATTCTTTAAACAATCCAGGATATAACTCATAAGCTTTATCCACCACAGCCTCTGCGGAATTAATAACTTTTACTCTCTTTCCCATAAACCTCTCTATCAAAGGCTGTAAAAATGGATAGTGAGTGCATCCTAAAATCAAAGTCTCCACATTTTTTTGCCTCAAAGGCATCAAATACCTCCTCACCATCATCTTTGTCACCTGGTCATCAATCATTCCCTCCTCAACCAAAGGCACAAAAAGCGGACAAGCTTTTTGCAAAACTTTAAGTTTCGGATTCAATTCTTTTATAACCTCATCATAAATCCCCGATCCAACAGTCGCTCTGGTTCCCACAACTCCAACAGAGGTTTTGCTTTGCGTAACAGCAAGAGCAGCGGCGGGCTTTATCACTCCCAAAAAAGGCGTATCGGGGTATGTAGCGCGCAATTTATCCATCGCAAGAGAACTCGCAGTATTACATGCGACTATGACTAACTCGGCTCCTTGATCTATAACAAACTTGGCATCCTCTACAGCATACCTCTCTACAGTCTCTTTACTTTTATTCCCATAAGGATAACGGGCAGTATCTCCCAGATAAACAAAATCCGCCCCGGGATATTTTCTTATCAACTCTCTAACAACCGTCAGCTCTCCTACCCCCGAATCAAATAAACCAATCATACTCATGCTTCGCTGCGCTACGCAAAATAATAAATAACAAATAATAAAGTAAATCCCATCCGCTCGCTTTGTTATTTGTTATTTGTAATTTGTTAATTAATCAGTTCCGCTCGCTTTGTTATTTGTTATTTATTATGGCTCTAGACTAGCAAACTCTATGCTAAAATAGAGATATGCTCGTCAACAAAGCTAAAATATCAGACTACAAGATTAAAAAAATTATTAAGCATTTCTGCTACGAC
>JARGGJ010000018.1 GCA_029210915.1 Patescibacteria group bacterium | reverse complement strand
CACGGCATGGAAAAGGCGCCCAAAAAAACACGGTGACCTGTCAGCACCGTGTTTTTATTTATAAAAAATTCTGTTAAACTCCATGCTGAATGGTTCGAGCTCAGCTCGATATTTCAGCAAAAAAAAGACGCCGAAGCGTCGAGTATAATCACCCATCCTTTCTATTGGATCTGGTAGATCATGAGTCCCGTATTCCCATTGGCAACAAAGATCGTGTCGCCGATTGCGAGCACCTTCTTTGCCGCGCCAAAGGTCGGCTCTTGAAAAAGTACATCCGGGTTCTGCGGTCGTGCTACGTTGGCCACAACCAGCCCGCCATAGTAGTTAGCCATGTAGATTTGGTCTCCACTGGCGTAAACTCCGGTTGCATTGCCTTCGGCAGGCATGGTTCCGAGTAGAATCGGATTGCTCGGGTCGCTCACGTCCACAATCTGCAACCCGGCTTCGTCGGATGCCAGGTAGGCAATGTTGTTCTGAACGAAAACATCTCTAACCTCGGCACCGTTCGAAAAGACTCCGAGAAACATGGGGTTGCCCACGTTACTCACGTCGTAGATCATGAGTCCCGAGTCTCCGTCTGCCACAAAAAGCATGTTGTCTTGCAAAAAGATGCTCTTTGCGTTGGCTGGAGTATCCAAAGCCGCGACCAGTGTGGGATTGTTCACGTCGCTGATGTTTAGAATCACGACTCCCGCAATGTTGAATGCCACGAATGCGTAGTTACCTTGAATCTTAACGTCATGCGCATCCCAGTTGTACAGAAAGCTCGAAAGCAATGTGGTATTTACCGGGTCACTCACGTCGTAGATCTGCAAACCGTCTGTGTTGCTGGCAACAAAGGCGTGGTTGTTAACCACTTCAATTCCCAAAGCCGTATAATTCTCGCTGGGTGCAAACACGGGCTGTGGTTGTTCCAAGTCACTAATGTCAACAATGAACATCCCCTTGGACTTGTCACAAATATAGACGAGGTTGCCTCGTACAGACATGTCAGCGATATTTCCTGCCGTATTCACAATTGATACTTGTTCCAAGCTTTTGGTTTGAACGCCGGCTTCAGCCCCCGGCTCAACAGCCGAAGGATCAAGAACAACTTGTGAAGTTGGCTCTTCAACGGAAATCCCACACGCGCTCAAAACAACAATCAAGGCAAACAAAACAGATTGAAACTTTTTCATGGTCTTAACCTTTCAGTGTAAAGTGCGGTTTTATTCCTCCCTGAATACATTATACCAGGGAAACAATATAAAAACATGCCACAAATCCCCGCTTTTGTCAACCCCCAACAATAACAAATAGCAAATAGCAAGAGTTAAGTAAAAATTTTGAGTAAAAGTATGGCTTCTCTCAAAATAAACCCAAATAACTTAATAAACCCACTCTTCTCTTGCTATTTGCCATTAATATCTAGTTCCTATTCTTCTCTTGCCATTTGCTATTTGCCATTTGATATTAGACTCATCTCCTTCTCCAGCGCATCAAACCTGGTCTGGGCAGAAAACCACAGAGATTCACTATCCAAAATCTCATCATCCAACTCTTTCAATCTTTTGGTTTTTTCTACATCAACTTTCGAAGTATTCTCGATAAACCAAGCCAACAATCTCTCTTTTTCAGTCGTCAATTTTTGCGATGTTTCTTCCAACTTTTTCTGCAATCTCTTTTCCTTCTGCATATCCGCATGCACATCGGCTTTACTGCGCACAAATGGAACCTCTCCTTCAACACCGCGATTGTCCTCGCCCGGTGGCACAAAAGTTTCATGCGTCTTCAACTCATAAACATAGATTTCATAACTATAGGGGTAGTATCTCGCTGATCCATCTTTTATCTCCAAAATCTTATTGGCAATTTGCGATACAAACGTACGGCTATGGCTCACAAAAATTACAGTTCCCGAATACTCATCCAGCGCCTCGGCCAGCGCTTCAACAGTATCAAAATCCAAGTGATTGGTTGGCTCATCCAAAATCAAAACATCAAATTTACCAAGGCAAATTCCCGCTAAGCAAAGTCTTGCCTTTTCTCCGCCGGATAAAACTGTAATCGACTTATCCAAATCATCTTTACTAAACAAAAAGTTCCCTGCCATCTTATACAACTCCTCGGGCAAGGCTCTATCCGCCACAGATTTTAAATAGTCACCGGCCGTTCCACTGGCGGGCATCATCTGCGGAACATGTTGAGCGTAATAAGCAACATTTAAATTATGACCCCACTTAAAAGATCCGTTCAGTTCCTGTAATTCACCGGCTAATGTCTTCAACAATGTCGATTTTCCCTGCCCATTCTCACCCACAACCGCAATATGATCTCCGCGATTAATCTCAAAGTTGATATCTGCCAAAACCGGCTTTCCCTCTGCGTATCCAACACAAAGATCTCTGCAATCCAGCGCCATCGCGTTTCTCTGTGGAACACTTGGTAACTTGATTCTCGCCGTTCTAGTTGAATGCGCGATATCAATCGTCTTTAATTTCTCCAACTGCTTCATTTTAGATTGAGCTTGCGAAGCTTTAGATGCTTTGGCACGAAACCGATCCACAAAATCTTTAAGATGCCTTTGCTGGATCTGCACTTTTTTATTGTAACGCCTTTGCATCTCTAATCGCGTTTCTTTTTCCGCAAAATATGCCTCAATATCACCCGCAAAAAGTGTAAACTTTTCATGCTCAAGCTCTAAAGTATGCGTACAAACATTTTTTAAAAACTCACGATCATGCGATACCAAAAGTAATGATCCCCTGTATGATTTCAAAACCTCCTCAAGCAACAGCACTGTCTGCAAATCCAAATAGTTGGTCGGCTCATCCAGCAGCAACAGATCCGGCTTTTGCACCAAAATCCCCGCCATCCTCACCCTCATCTGATACCCGCCCGATAAACTCAAAAACTCCGCATCCAGCTTTTCATTCTTTATATCAAACTTCCCCGCCATCTTAGCGCACTCCCAAGATTCACATTCCGAGACTCTAACCAAATAATCAATTACAGTTTCTCCTTCCGGATATTCCTCGTTCTGCTCCAAATACCCCAACTTCATATCCGGGTAAATAATTATCTTGCCTTCCTCGGGTTTCTCTTGCCCCAAAATCATCCGCATCAGCGTTGTCTTCCCCGATCCATTCGCTCCAATCAACCCAACTCTTTGCCCTATGCAAATAGTAACACTCGCATCACTAAACAACTGTCGAGTTCCGAAAGTTTTGGATAAATCTTGAATCTGCAATACTGTAGACATGAAGCGGAGTATGACAGAAAGTAGTACAAAGCTCAACCCCTCTAAATCTCCCCTTGTCATGGGAGACTTGATATACAGCCCCCTGACAAGGGGGTTGGGGGTTGTGTCCGATACTATGACTGAGTACTATGACTAAGTACTAAATTAGTTCCCGCCAATCTCCCCGTCGCCCAAGCGCTTTGCAAATTAAACCCGCCTGTAAACCCGTCAATATCCAAAATCTCGCCGGCCAGATACAAACCCGGGCACTTTTTAGACTCCATTGTCGACGGATTAATCTCATTTAGATCAACTCCGCCCGCGGTAACAAACTCCTCGCCCGCAGATCGCGCAATAATATGCAAAGGTGTCTTTTTCATCCATTCAACCATCACCTCAACTTCTTTCTTGCTAACCTGCCCGGCATTTTTAGCAAAATCAATTTTTACTTCATCACAAACTATCATCGCCAAAGATTTGGGAACCAGTAAACTTAAAACACTGCTCAAATTCTTTTTTGGATTATTATGCAAAAGCAATGATAACTTGGCATTCAATTTATCAATTTTCAGATCCGGAAAAATATCCATCGTTAAAAGTATGGGATTAGTCGTCGAAAGCTCCTCAAACGCTATCAAAGACGACATCGCAAACACAGCCGGCCCTGTAACTCCTTTATGCGTAAACATAACAGGTCCAACCGTCGTCCGCTTTCCTATATTCAACTCAACTTTCTTAAAAGATAACCCTGCCACATCCGCCGTCCAACTTTCTTTCGTATGAAAAGCACTCAAGCTCGGCGCAAGCGGAGTAATGCTATGCCCAAGCTCCACGGCAAAAGTATAACCATCACCCGTCGACCCTGTTTGCCTATAAGCTTGCCCGCCAGTCGTCAGAATAACTTTGTCGACAGTAAGCGGCTTTAATCTTTTCTTGATTTTTATACTAAAACCTTTTTTATCTTTTTTAATTTCCTCCACCGCTGAATTTATCATCACTTTCACATTCCCTTTCTTAAACGACTTTTCAAAAACCCCAACAACATCTTGCCCATCATCAGAAACCGGAAAAGCCCGCATATCACCCTCTATCTTAACCGTCACGCCATGAGCTTCGAACCAATTGCGCACAGCCTTAGGAGGAAAAGCATACATCGCCTTAGTCAAAAACTTCCCACCACGAGGATACTTCGTCAAAATTTGCTTAATGTCATCAAACCCGGTTGTCAGGTTACATCTTCCGCCTCCCGAGATGATCACCTTCTTGCCAAGCTCCTCATTTTTCTCAATTAAAAAAACTTCAGCCTCAGAGTCAGCCTCTACAATTGTAGCCGCAGCCATTAATCCCGCAGCCCCACCGCCAATTACAGCTATCTTCATATATACACTTATCTTAACGTCATAAAGTCATAACGTCTTAACGTACAAACCCAACCAACCCCGTTAAGACGTTAAGACGTTAAGACTTTTCCCTAACGTTATATCATCCATTGACCAAAACCACAAAATACCGCTAAACTAAAAGCCTAATAACCAATAACCAACAAAACAATCACCAATAAATCACCAAAAACTAAAAATAATCAATAATCAAGCAATATGAAAGATTTTGATCTGGAAGAAAGAACGTTAAAATTTGCAAAAAGTATAATCCATTTATGTAAATCTCTGCCAAGCAATACAATTAATGAACAGATTATCAAGCAACTAATCAGATCTTCCGGTTCAATCGGTGCAAATTATCGCGAGGCAAATGATTCGCTTGGTCAAAAAGATTTTATATTCAGATTTAAAATCTCACGCAAAGAGATAAAAGAAACGCATTATTGGTTAGAGCTCTTATCAGAAGCCAACCCAGACAGATCTAAAGAAATTGATACCGAGATCCAAGAAGCATACGAATTGAAAAGAATTTTTGCCGTAATAATTTACAAACTTGAAAATAAAAAATAACCTTCTCAGAACAGTCTCATATTTGATTATTTTTCGTTATTTAGTTTTTGGTGATTTATTGGAGATTGGAACTTGGTTATTGGTTATTTCAAGTTTGGTGATTGGTTATTTATTGGTAATTGGAACTTGGTTATTGATTATTAAAAGTTATATTTATGAAAATCGCAATCGTCGGCCTGCCGAATGTAGGCAAATCAACTCTGTTTAGTGCAATCACCAAAAAAGCGGTCGACTGCGCTAATTTTCCATTTTGTACCATCGACCCAAATGTGGGCGTTGTCGAAGTTCCGGATGAAAGGCTTAAACCTTTATCCGACATTTCCCACTCCGGCCGTATCGTCCCAACCACAATCGAATTCGTTGATGTAGCGGGCCTTGTCCGCGGTGCAGCCGAGGGGCAGGGATTGGGTAACGCTTTCTTGGCAAACATCCGTGATACAGACGCTATAGTCCAGGTCCTTCGCGTCTTCGAAGACGGCGATATTATCCACGTCGACGGCAACATCGACCCGGCTCGTGATATGGAAACTATCAACATCGAGCTCGCACTCGCCGATATGTCCGTCGTCGAAAAACGCATCACAACAGCATCCAAGCAATTAAAATCCGGCGGAGACAAAGAAACCAAGATTCTCGTCCCGGCTCTCGAACGTGCCAAAGCATCTCTCGAAAAAGGGGAGCCTCTCCGCGATCTCGAATGGACAGACGATGAACGCAAAGCCATGAAGTCTTTGTCACTATTAACTTTAAAGCCGATGATTTATGCGCTTAACGTCTCCGAAGCTCAACTCCAATCCGCCTCCTGGAAAGATGCAGTTGCGAAATTCGAAATACGAAATTCGAAATACGCTGAGATAGTACCGATCTGCGCCAAAATGGAATCCGAATTCTTGGACATGAACGAAGATGAAAAGAAGGAATACCTCGAATCCGTCGGCCAAGACAGCTCGGGTTTGGATAAACTCATTGTTGCCGCTTACAAATCACTCGACCTAATCACCTTCCTAACCTCGGGCGAACTCGAAACCAAAGCCTGGACAGTCCGCCGTGGCGCCAAAGGCCCCGAGGCCGCCGCAGTCATCCACACGGATTTCGAAAAAGGCTACATCCGCGCCGAAGTTGCAACCTACGAAGACTTCGTTGCCGGCGGAGGCTGGAACGGCGCCAAAGAAAAAGGCAAAGTCCGCATCGAAGGCAAAGAGTACGAGGTGCAAGATGGAGATGTTGTGTATTTTAGGATAGCTGTCTGAACCTTGATTAAACTTGATTAACCACGATTTGCCATAATTACTTTGTGATGGGATTATTTATATATGACGGACTACCGCGAAATCACACATACAATAGTTGGCTCTGCGATGAGAGTGCATACCAAACTTAGGAATGGTTTTCAAGAAGTAATTTATCAAAGAGCGTTGGCAATTGAAATGGAAAAAAGAGGCTTAGCATTCGAGAGAGAGAAAGAAATGCTCATTACCTATGATGGGCATAAGATAGGAACTCGCAGAGTAGATTTCTTTGTGGAAAATTCAATTATGGTAGAAATTAAAGCCCAATCAAAATTGGAAGATGTCCATTTTGCACAAGCGATGAATTATTTGGAAACGTATAATGTCGAAATTGGTCTGCTGATAAACTTCGGAGCTAAAAGCCTGGAGTTTAAGCGAATACATAACAATAAATTAAACCCCTTAAGTAATCAGGGTTAATCAAGGAAAATCAAGTTTAATCAAGGTTCAAATTGTGTTATAATGATTCCAAGTATATGAGGAATTCTTTTTTATATCGCGCGTTCATTGTTTTGATAGCTGTGACCATGTTAACCGGCCAGGGTTGCACCAAAGGTCCCGACAAAGCAACTGTCGATGCCGCTAAGCCAAAAAAGCTCGAGATCTGGGCAGTTATAGACGACAGAGATGCTTACGCGCCGCTTATTGACGCTTATCAAAAAGCCCATCCTCACATTTCCATCACCTATAAACGCTTCCGTCTCGAGGAATACGAGGATCTTTTAGTGAATGCCATGGCCGAAGACCGCGGCCCGGATATCTTCCTTGTACATAATACTTGGGTTGGCAAATATCTAACCAAAATCGAACCCATGCCCGCTAATACCGAGATGGTCTACACAATTGTAGAGGGCGGATACACTAACCGCAGTGAAACTCTGGTTCTACAAAACGAAAAAAGCATCACTCTAAAAGAACTTCGTGATAATTACCCGGATGTTGTTGCCAAAGACACGATTCGACTCATTAACACAGCTCCTGCCACAGAGCGTCCGTTTCTGGAAGAAAAAATCGTAGGCTTGCCAATGTCTGTCGATACTTTGGCGCTTTTTGTAAACAAAGACATGCTAAACAGCGCCGGCATTCCAACCATCCCCAAATCTTGGGATACATTTCAAGCAACAATCAATCGCCTTGTCTCTATCAATACAGATGGCGAGATACTTCAGGCTGGCGCCGCGCTTGGTACAACGGAAAATGTAGAACGCGCCACGGATATAATCTCAATCATGATGATGCAAAACGGCACACAAATGGCTTCCGACGAAGGCTATCCAACTTTCGCGCTTATGCCCGAGGCTTTAGCCGCCATTCGTGATGAGCTCCCTGCCATACAAGCCTTGCGCTTTTACACCGATTTCGCCAACGAAACCAAAGATATCTACTCCTGGAACAACGATATGCCAAACTCACTCGATGCTTTTGTAGAGGGTCGCCTTGCTTACTTCTTTGGCTATTCCTACCACATCCCGCTAATCAAATCACGAGCGCCAAAACTTAACCTCTCTATCGCACGCCTCCCTCAAATCGAAGGCAACCCCGAGGTAAACTTTGCCAACTACTGGCTATGGACTGTCAGTAAAAAATCCAAAGCATCGGAAACCGCATGGAATTTTATAAACTATCTCACAAAAGAAGAAAACGAAAAGCAATTCTTAGATAGAGCCTCCCGCCCGCCCGCACATCGCTCGCTCATTACCGATTATTTGGACGATGAAAACATGGGAGTTTTTGCTTCGCAGATACTGACTTCCGATTCCTGGTACCGCGGTTACGACCCTGCAACCACGGATGATGCGTTAACATCACTTGTAGAGGATATTAAAACCGCGGATGAAAAAGATTGGGCTAAAGTATTACAAACAGCTCAACAAAAAGTAGATCAAACACTAAGAGCACCAAGAAATCCTTAAGTATGTTTAAAAAGTTTAACCAAGTTTTTTACTTACCCTTAATAGTAGTTACAGTAATTTTTGGTTGTTTTAGTTATATTTCATCGGTTTCAGCTCAAGCCATAGAAGACAAATGCGTACCTAAAGCAGAAGCTTTAAATGATTGCGGAGTAGCAAGCCCAGATAAAAATATTTCTTATATCTGCATGGGTGTAATGGAAGACGCAAAATGTAAAGATCTTGGTGGTACGGGTGTCGATGGCACGGCAGGTAAATATCCCGGATGCCAAAGCATAGAAGGTTGCTGTGAAGCAAAAATCTGCGCGGATAGTAGCACTGGCGCCGCAGATACCGGCACAAAACCCGTTCCGCAAACCGGCAGTACCGCAAATTGGGATTATAATACCGGCGGTACAGGAATCCGTTTGGTTGCTTGCACAAAAACCGGCGACTGCTCTATTAAAGATATTGTCCAGCAAGGAATATATGTGGCCGATTTCCTCATCGGTATTTCCGGCGCAATCTTTCTTATAGCTTTTATTTGGGGCGGTGCCATGTATCTGCTATCTTTTGGACGTTCAGAATGGGTCACTAAAGGCCGCAACGCCATGGTAAAATCCATGATAGGCATCGTCTTCATTATCTTAGCCTGGACGATTGTTACCTTCGTAGCTGAGTCATTGGGTTATAAAGGATTATAAATATGCAACTAAAAAAAATACACAACTTTTTTCTGAACAGCGTGTTACCAATTTTTTTGGCAAGTTTTTTTATATTATCCTTCAATGTTACTTTTGCGTCAGCGGCGTTTCCGCCAGAGTGTTCCGGTTTAACAAAACATGTACCTTCGCTAGCAGAACCTAACGCTGGCAAGTGTCCATCGACACAAACAAAAATAGATAATGCGACCGATGGTTGCGCTGATGGTCAAAAGCTTGTTGGTTGTGGCAAGGAAGGTTTAGGTGCCGCTCTCCCTGTATTTGGTTGTTGCGCATCAGAGTATAAAGCGGACATGAGTGATGTCTCCACCGGTTTTTGCAGTAAAGAAGATGTTGTAGAGTGTTACCCTGGCCTCACCGCCCCGCCAAAACCATCAGCTGGCGGCAGTTCTGCGTATAAATGCGTTGAAGCCGATGGCTGTCAGGGAACGGTGGTAGCCGGTGCACAATGTTTGGGCGGTGTTACTCCAAAAGTTTGTTGCCAAATGAATTACTGCCCGGAAGCCCCGGCGGATGCCACATCAGCCCCAACCGTAGCTAAAACATACAAACTCGCAAATCCGCTTGGAACGGCCAACCTTAACCTCATTGCTAAAAATGTTATTAACGTATTTTTAGGAATCGTTGGCGCTTTGGCTTTGTTGGTATTTGTTTACGCGGGGATATCTTATATGGTGGCAGGGGGTGCAGAACAAAAAGTACAAAAAGCCAAAGATACAATGCGTTATGCTGTAATTGGCGTCTTCATTATAATGTTCTCCTTTGTATTAACCGACACCTTCATCTCGCTTTGGACTGTTGATATCAACCCTCCTCCTGCAGCATCACCAGATGCTCTGCTTACTGCCCCAACTCAAGCAGAGCAAGATGTAGTTACCTTAAAAGAGCAACAACAGGCCGCACAAAAAGTGGAGGCAGATGCCAAGGCAGCAGCAAAATCAGCGCAGTCTGATGTTTGCGGGCAAACCCCCGCAACTTCAGGATATTCCTGCCTAACTTTAGATAGCGCTGAACAACAAGATTATGATTGTTTATCCGGATACTGCCAAACAAATAGTGCTTCAAATTACATCTGCTGTAAAAAGAAATAGAATCTATGCAAAATAAAATTATTACATTTCCAATCCTGTTTATTTCGCTTTTATTTGGAGGATTGTTTTTAGCATCAATAAATAATGCCAGCGCGGATACTTGCACGGCCTGGACTCCGGAATATACGGCCGGCTGTGTGGCTCCGGCGCAAGGTTTAACAGTTGGGGAAACCGCTTCAAAAAATTGCCCCGCCGGAACCAAAGGAACTTCACAGTGCAAGTTTACAACAGACTGTACTGCGATAGGAAAATCTTGTTGCCAATGGAAATGCGAACCAATTGTATCAGGATCAGATGACTGTTCAGGAACATGCGTACCCTCGAGTCAGTGCCCTTCGGGCGATATCGGGAAAAAAGCTTCAGATCCACTGGCAGGAAATGGCACCTGCAGTAATCAAACCTACGTTTGTTGCGCAACCGGAATAGTTACCCCCGAGGGCGAAGCACCCGGATCGGAAGAAGCTGCTGCTGCAGCTTCAAGCACCGCAGAAGAAAGTCAAAAAGATAAACCAATCGGGGCCGGCTGTGTGGAAAAATCTACCGGGTTGGTAGTACCGTGTGTTGCTGACGGGAGCCCAACCAAAGTTGTCATTGGAGTTATTCAAAGAGTTATAAACTGGCTATTAACCTTATCAGGTACAATATTTCTTATAATGTTTGTTTGGGGAGGAATGCAGTTTATTATTTTCAGCAACGACGCCAACAAAGCCGCCAAAGGCAGAACGACTTTAGTTAATGCAGTTATCGGTGTCGCCATTGTTATGTTCTCCTACGTAATCCTTGACTACATATTTGGTTCATTCATTGGTGCGCTATAAAATAGCAATAACCAATCACCAATATAACAATCATCAATAAACATCCAATAAACCAATAACATAATAATCAATTGGTTTTTGTAGCTTGGATGGCACAACCCCTCTAAATCTCCCCTTGTCATGGGAGACTTCGGAAAAAGGTTATTATTTGGTTATTGATTGCAGTTTGATAAATATTTGTATCTTGGTAAGTATTTGGTAAATATTTGTGTGATTATCAATTGGTTATTTCAACTTTGGTTATTTATTGGATATTGGAATTTGGTTATTGGAACTTGGTGATTGGTGATTTTTCAGATTTGTATGCTATAATGTGTATAAATAAAATATGAAAGGAGGTGTAAGTAAATGAAAATAACAAAACAGATAACAGCTTTCATTATCGCTCTCGCGATTATGTTGCCGGTAGCGGGCGTTTTAGCTCAAAAACCTACCTTAACTGCTAATACATTGGGTGTAGGTGCTTTAGATGAAAGTTTAGCACTCTCGGGAGGTGAGGGCAGTGATCTTCGCCAAACCATAGCGAACATCATCAACGTAGCTCTCGGTTTCTTGGGTATCATCGCAGTTGTTATCGTTCTCGTCGGTGGTTTCAAATATATGATCGCCGGTGGAGACGAAGGCAAAACCAAAGAAGCTCGCGGATGGATCATCTCGGGTATCATTGGTCTCGCAATTATCCTTTCCGGTTGGGCAATCACCAGTTTCGTAATCGGTCAGTTAATCGAAGCAACGCAATAACCTTTATTCCAAGTTCTTAAGTATGGAGCCAAATAAAATATTCAAATCGGTTAAGCAAATACTTTCGGCAAGCAACTTTGTGCGCTTTTTTGCCATCTCGGCAATTTTGTTTGGTACAGCGTTAGCTTTTGCTCCGGCAACCCACGCCGGTTTGGCAGAGATGTCGAGTGGCTTAAAAACCGCAGCCGGTGATTTGGGAAAAACAGAGCAAACCGCTCCTCAAATCGTAGGCAATCTTATCAACTCTGTCCTTACACTTGTTGGCGTACTTCTCCTTGTTTATCTCATCTGGGCAGGCTTCCTCTGGATGACTGCCGGGGGAGATGAAGGCAAAGTAAAACAAGCAACAACCATGATTCGTAATGCCATCATTGGTATCTTTATCATCGGCTTGTCGTTTGTAATATCCAACGAAATTCTGAATGCGCTATTAGCCGGTCTGGGTGGAGGTGGAACATCGAGTATACCTTAAACGCACAAATTAAGAATAAAGGAATTAATGCAAACTATGAAAACATTTTTAAAATCTTGTTACTATACAGCAGCCGCAGGTGCACTAGCTTTGCCGGCAATGGCTTCGGCTCAGGGTGTTTTTACTACAGCGCAAGAAAACGTTAAGTCTGTAGGTGATAGCGCTGATATCGGAACCGCTGCAGATGCAAGTTTGCCCGATGTAGTCGGTCGCCTCATCAACGTGGCCTTAGGCTTCATTGGTATCTTGCTCTTGGTCTACATCCTCTACGCTGGCTTCCTCTGGATGACTGCCGGTGGCGATGAAGGTAAAGTTAAAACAGCAACAACCATGATCAGAAACGCCATTATCGGCCTTCTTATCATCGTAGCGGCATTCGCAATCTCAAACTTCGTTTTGGGCTCGCTCATCAACGTCGCGCAATAAACTCTCTGCGCAGGGAGAGCAAAAAATCCGTTATACGGATTTTTTGTTATCCAACGAAAGACCTAAATTAACCTAATTAATAAATTATTAACCACAATCTCTATATGAAAAAATTTGATCATATAGGAATTAAAGTTAATGTGAGTTAGGAATTATTGTTAATTTAGGTCCTCCGTTGTACGATAACCTCATGAAAACCAAATATATATTTATTGCTCTCACCATCTTTTTCTTAAGCTGGTTTTCTTTTATCACCCCGCGGGATCGCTTCGCAGATCCCGACGCTTTCTATCACATTACCGTCGCAAAGCTGATATCTGAACAGGGTCCGCTAACTGATTTTACTTGGTTGGATCTCACAACCCTCGGATCTCACTTTGCCGATCAACACTTTTTATTTCACGTTTTACAAATCCCTTTCTTAAAGATCTTCGATCCGCTCACAGCCTCCCGCATCTCATCCATCTTTTTCGCGGTTCTCTGCATGCTTGGCATATCACTCATCTTTTACAAACTTAAACTAAAACCCTGGTGGCTCTGGCCCATCCTCCTCGCATTCACCCAACCCTTTACCACTCGCCTAATCCAAGGCAAAGCCTCGCCACTCGCGATTCTATTTTGGTTTGTTGGAATTGGAGTGGTTTTGTTTTGTTTGCAACGGGATAAACTCACCCCAACCCCTCTCTTAAGATCAAGAGAGGGGCTAAAAGTAAACTTAGAAACACCCCCTCTATTAATCTTAAGAGAGGGGGCGAAGGGGGTGAGTTTAAAACAACCAAATTTTTTCGCTATCCGCTACGTGTCCCTCAAAGCTTTAGCGAAGTGGGATCAGCTATCAGCTATCAGCCTTTTAAGTTTCCTCTTCACCCTCACCCACGGCGGCTGGATCCTCCTCCCGGTTTCAATATTTGTCATAATCCTAAGTTACCTCTTTCTTCAAAAATCGAAGTTCGTTGTTCGTAATTCGTTGTTCATGTTAGTGGCAAGCATCACAGGATGTCTGGCGGGTCTTATTGTTCATCCAAACCGCTCCGAGTTGTTAAGTTTCCTAAAAGTCCAACTTTTCGACGTCGCCGTAGCTACTCCTCGCATCCTCCGCATGGGCACAGAATGGAACACAAGCTCAATCGAAAGCATCATCAGCATGTTCGGAGTCTTCGCAATTATTTTACTACTCACTTTGCTCGAATCAATCCTATCAAATGGCAAATATCAAATAGCAAATAGCAAGAGCAATAACAGCGAAATACGAAATACGACCTTCGTCCCGAGCTCAGGTCGAGGGAAATACGAAATACGATTAGCGATAACACTGCTTCCGCTTCTAATCTTGCTTTTCATCGCCTCGATTAAAAGCCTCCGCTTCACCGAATACTTCCAACCACTGCTCGCCCTGCAAACCGCCCTCCTTGCCCAACTAATCAACTGGAAAAATCTCTACAACAAATTAAAACTTCCAACCGCGAAATACGAAATTCGAAATACGAAATTCGATTTATTAGTTCCCTCAGTCATCCTCTTCACCATAGTAATGATATTAGTCCAGCACACAGTCTCCGCCTATTCGGATATGCATTTTGCCAAGCGCTTTTTTAATAATCAATATAAAACCCCCATGGATGCAATCTCCGCCATCGCGAAGCCCGGCGACAGAGTCTACAACTCCATGTGGGATGAATTCCCCATCCTCTTTTTTCACAATCAAAACCTCCGCTACATCTCGGGCCTCGACCCAACCTTCCTCTACAAATCCAGTTCCACCCTCGCCCTCGACTATCAAAACTTGGTTTTTAATTCATCATCAACACAAGCCGATACTTATAGTTTAATCCATGATCGCTTGCATTCAAATTTTATCTTGATCGATAATGAGCGCTGGCCTGAACTGGATCAAATGATTGCTACAGATGAACGATATACTTTTTTAGCTGAAGGTAATGGCGGTAAAGCCTATATAATCAACAAGTCCCCCTGACGCGTCCCTCATAGCTCGAAGAGCATCGTGGGACAAGGGGGATTTAGGGGGTTTAACCATCGCTATACCTTCTTGGCGGAAGGAGATGGGGGAGTGGCGTATAAAGTTACAAGTCTCCCCTGACAAGGGGACCCGCCTGCCTCGCAAGCGAAGCGTTGCGGGCAGGGATTTAGAGGGGTTTTGTCACCCCACAAACACTAAAAACTCCGCTCTACATAAATAAAAATTCGAGCCTAGCTCGACACCTTCATTGGATATTGGAATTTGGTTATTGATTATTGTAGCTGATGGGTTGACAATCGGCGATTTTTATGCTATATTAACACGTTCTTCGAAGTATATTCGAGGACGTAACTTCGACAATCTACAAACTCCCCGATGGGGAGAGGAGAAGAAAAGATGGCTAAGAGCACAACCGCAACTCCGAAGTATCGAAAAGTGGCATTTGACGAATTTAAGAATATAATGCCTGAGTTGATCGCCATTGCTTTCACTCAATCCGCTTTTCATGGAGCGGGCAAGATTATTAGCTTTGCAAAAGCTGCTTTGAGTGGACTTGGTAAGCTCTCTGGGGACGAGGTTGATTCGACGGATGTTCAAAAACTTTCGGGGCTTTTCAAAAATGAGCTTCGAAAAGAGAATATGCCCAAGAGCTATAATGAAAAGCTAGAGCTATTGATAGATAAATACCTGGATAAGACGCATGGCGCACTCATCATCAAGGATGATGCTGAGCGTTCTTTGAAGCTCAGAGAGCTTAAGCGCGATTTGAGCGAAGAAGTTCGCGTACTCGATCAACAGTATCAAGAACTGTCTTTCGAGGAACGTATTGTTCCGAGGCTGAATGATTATCAGCGTAAGATGCTCGAAAAATTGGTTATGGCCATGAGCGAAAAAAATCACGGTGTATGGAACCAGTTTCGTGAACGCGTCAAGACGGTTGACATGATTGGTAGCGCACTTGCCAACGTCGAAGGTGCTGATGATGAGGCGAGAAGTAATGATTTCCTAAATCGTCTCAAAGTCTACCTCGAACCCGAGCCCAAAGCCGACCCCAAGAAGGAATTCGAAAAAGGGGTCAAGCAGGTTGTGGAGTCGGGCAAAGCTGTGATTGAAGCATTCGACAAGGGAATCAAGGATTTGTTCCCTTATGAAGAACTCGAACTCCCCGACTTCAAGGACCAACACGAGGTTCCCGAAGCTTACGTGGAGCGACTTGTCGCTAGTGGCGACTTGGATAGGTATCGCCAAGAATCAGAAAGTCTGCGAGGCGTCACAGATTTCAACATGGTCGCAGAACGAAACCAAGCCTTCATCAAACGCCTGCTCGATGAACCTAAGTTCATGAGCAAGGTGGATGCCAAGGTGAACGAGTTCATTCGTCACCGGAAGCTCGCAAAAATTCGTAGGACGTCCACTGGTGGCTTTTTTAGTTGGATCAAATCCATGCTGAGTGCACTAAAGACAAAAATCACACCTGGTCCATGACCAGATAAGGAGATAAGAAATGGGCAACCTACTCGGTTTCATCATCCCGATCGCGCTGGCTATCACACAGCCTCAGCTTTTCGGGATTGCTTTCAAACGGTTGCGCCAATACGCAGCCGCGACACGCGACTATGCCATAATCTGGAACGAAATATTCCAGTCTATCTTGGCTCGAACTTTCTGGAAGCTGGCACTTCTGGCAATGTTCGCCGAGTTGGCTCTGGGTTGGTTGATTTATCGAGCAATCGAAGAAAGCAAAGTCCCTTGGTACATGTGGGCTTTGCCCGCATTTCTTTCCTTGGGGCAGTTGCTTTGGGCAGGCTTCAACCTGCTCACCTCCGCGCGTGAAACCACGACGGAGACGGTCTGCAGAAAGACAACCACAACAGCCAACCCGGTTTATGCCGGTTGGGGTCGCTTTAGCGCACTCGCACACCCTCTCACTTGGCTCGCACTAACATCGTTTGGGTTTCTGGCGCAGGGTGCTCTCCTGGAGTACCACGCGCTCGAAAACGCCCCGGGCTACAGCCATGGTGAGCAACAGGTCATCATTTTGCTGGCATTCTTTAGCAAGGTGATGTATGGCGTGATGGCGATTGCCACTTCAAGCATCTTGGGGTGGATCATCGTCAAGGGTACGCGCTTTTTGGAGCGCACATCCACGCTCATTGCAAAACTGATCGTGAGCATCGACTTGAACATCGAGTTCAACAAGAATGCTCTCCAAGCGATCGGTGGCGAAATCGATCTATTGGATGAGGAAGATGTCGCGAGCAAGATCAAGTATCTGTTCACCGTCCTCTTCACTCCGATCATCATCTTCGACTTGGCGATTTTCATTTGGCCGAGCCAGCTTTTGGCGGTCATGATTCTTTTTGGGATCGTGGCAACAGGTCTAATGGAATTCGTGTTCGGTGGCATGGGTCCGTTTGCCAAGGAAATTGCCTGGAACGAGCGTGTCAGCAAAATGCACCTCGCTTTCAAGGTTCTGCCTATTGCAGGCATGGTTGCGATTGCCTTGGCTTTCGGTATGCAAACCGTTACAGGGCGTAACATTCAGGTGGAGTTGGAAAACTTCTGGTATGGGCTTAGTTACATTCCGGCTCCTCCTTGGTGGATTTCTCTTGGTTTGGCTCTCTTTGCCTTCATCGCCAATCGCTTGCTCAAGCGCTCCTTCGTGGTCGCGAATGAGTTCGTTAAAGGCGAGGATGCCAAGTCGCCAATCATCAGTTCTCCCAAGAGCATCTTGGGTAGATACCTTGGTTCTTGGCCGGCGTTCGCGCTCTGGATTGTTTCCTTATCGCTGGCATGCTTTTTCTTCTTCACGGCATTCTATAGCCAAATCGGTAATGGTGCGTACAGGTTTTCTCCGGATCCGCATCAAAACGCTTTGGCTCTGCGTGCCATCACAGTAAACGGACGTGCCTTACCGCCACTTCAGGATGAAGTTTGGCACGTAGAGGCTGTTCATCCTCACAAAAACGGCAAGGTTAGGGTAGAGTTTGACACTCCGGAACCGGTAACCGGTTCAGTAGAGTTTTACATGCCCAGACCGAAGTTGAATGATGAGGAGAACGTTGTGATTGAGCTTTCGTCTTTGCCAAACCCAAGTAGCAAAACGGGTTTGTATCATAACTTTGCTGATTTCTCGGTACTGGAAACATTTTCCGGAGAGTATCGCATCGTTATGGATACGCCACACGTCGTAAAAAACGTGCGGGTAAACGGCGAAGCGGCCAGGGCAACAGCTCAAATCCTTTGGCAAACACCCGCCCCGGATAAAACCGGAAGGGTGACCGCACAGTTCTGGACAAAGGAGAAGGCCTATGGAGTGGTAGAATTCATGCCAACCAGGGCCGCCATAAAGTCCGGAATCTATTTCCCGGTGTCAGTACAAACTACACCTGTGGAGAGAGAAGGTAAGATTGTAGCGTATCAGCACAACGTAGACTTCGAGGTTCCGGAGAGTTTTTCCGGCAAGTATCGCCTCTTGATGCGTAACGCTGACCGCTCGCCTCAGGTAAATCACAACTACGGTAAGGTAATTCGAACTGCCGAGTTCGACCGCACCTTGCCGGAACCTCTGAGTAGGTGGGATCGCTTCTGTGCCTGGTGGCACGACCTCTGGACATGGGATAGCGATTCAAAACCTCGCCCCCAGCGCACAGTCGTCGTTCATCAATACGCACCTCGCCCGTCCACCGCCCCTCGCGGCACCGGATGCAAAGTCAAGCCACTGAAGGTTCCACCTTCTCTGCGTGACGAAGTTGCAGCCGCCCGCCGTCGCTAATCGCACCTTGTGTTAACCTTAACCCCCGCTCTCTAGGAAAGAGCGGGGATTTTTTTTACCTTGATTTATTACTGTCTGAACCTTGACCGTGTCCCTCCGAAGCCTTTGGCGAAGGGGGATTATCAAACTGATTGTTGACCAAATTTTCTTGATTATCCGTTTTATTAGTAGGGATAAACCCTTGCGGTGCCCCTCGTAATCGATTGATGAAGTGGGGTGGTTATCCGTGCTTTGTCATCAGCTTTCCAGTTCCGCCTACGGCGACAGCGCGGCGATCACCACACTCCGCTTAAAGCTTAGAGCGGCACAGTAAGAATACGCCCCAAGGTTAATATTATTTAAATCAACTCCCACAGTAATCAAGTTAATTTGAGCGTGAATATGAGTTAAAATCAAGGTTCAGACAAGGTTCAGACGGATATTGACAAAACCCCATATTTCTGCTACGTTTATAAGCATACCTTCACAAATTCATGTAGCATGTAACACATAACACATAACAAAAAACCGGAAAAAAACGTGCTATGGCGCATCTATCCAAAAGGAGACTACAATGAGGAAATATCAGTTGTTTATAACTTGCCTGCCCCTCGTAGCCCTGACGCATGGAGGGGCGAAGTGGGGTTTCTTGATGGCATTGGGAATATTTGCAACGGGTTGTTGGAGCACCAACACCATGAGCTCCGAGGTAAATGGCCGCAAAACCATGGAAACCCGCGCAGAATACGGCCCCTGGGGCTCGGATCTGCATGTGAAGCGCGATACATCGCGCTACGAAGCCTACAAAGCCGAAATCGGCGACTTGCCCGGAGACGCGGAAGATAGCTACGCCCGCGAGCGCATCCATGCCGAAGAACGAACCCGCATTTGGGGTAATACTCCCTATGCCGGTTTCTACAACGGCTGTCTCGGCCAGTATGGCATGAGTCAAACAGGCTACTGCGATGGCCGTACCCGTGAATACGAATCCTGCCTCAATCGCCTTGGTCAGCTCCCCGGAGGTGAGGAAAAAAGCCTCTGTATGGAGCAAGTCATGGTCCGTGAACGACGTTCCACCTGGGGCCAACCCGCCTATTATGGCGGTGGCGGCTACCTCTCCGGCTACTAAACCACCCTTTCTCACCCTCTTTGTCGGACTCGTGCCTCTTGCGAATCCCTCAAAGAGGGTCTTTTTTTTACCCTAATTTTAGCCAAAACCACTTAAATAATCGCAGTTCTGAACTAGGTTCAGAACCAAATATAACGCCCTCAATACCCTTGACAAAATGGCTTTTTTATGCTATATTTACACGTCAATCCAAGCCAGGTTCATACCCGGCCAGATTGCGAATTCGCACCATAACAACACGGTGGAGACGCGCTACGGCGCGTCTCTCCGAAAGGAGATCAAAAATGAATACCCGAACGGCTACACTGTTTGTTTCTTGTTTCTTGTTTCTTGTTTCTTTGAGCGGCTGTATGTCCGCAGGCGGCAGCTACAATCTGCATGATGAATCACCATATCACAAGCATACAATCGAGGAGACCACGGACAGCCGTGGGCAAACCTCGACGGTCGAAACCAGAATAGTAAAACCAGAGGCACAGCAACGCTACATGTCTCGAGGGTTTGTGGATTCAACAGGAGTAACGCCCGGCAGTATGGGTTCGTCCATCTATCTCTCACCTCCAAAGGCGCATGTAAATTGCACCGTGGGCGAGGATGGGAATGGACGCACGATCCAAATCTGTCCCACGAGGGATGGTGTCGTTCCGCTGGTTGTGGATCCTAACGGAACCGCAAACGAGTACAACGCAGATCACGATCTGCTGATAAACACGGCGGCAACGGTCCAAGACCTGGTCGAGTGCCAAAACGAAAACAACTGCCGCTGAGCGGCACTGGAGATTAAATCATGAAAAAGTATTTCATTTTTCTCTTTGTCGCTCTTCTGATCACTGGCTGTCAAAAGAACAGCGCCAAGAGCGCCAATGACTTGGACGCCAAGGGCGCGTGGGATATTCCCACGCGAGTCGCAAGCTCCGAGGAGGCAACTCCCGAGCCGGCTCCCAAGGTCGAGGCAAAAGCCGAGGCCAAGGTCGCCGAGAGCGAAGAAGTTGCCAAGCCCGAGCCTCCGGCTCCGGCAGTGCAACCCCCAGCCAAACCCGAGCCTCCGGCTCAGGTGGCTCAACCTTCCGCCAAGCGTGAGCCGCAACCCGCGGCTCGTCAACCGGCGTCTCGGCCTGCGCCAGAGCGTGAAGCACAAAGACAACCCGCCCCCGAGCGCAAGCCCGAACCCGTCACACTCAGTGTGCCGATGGGTCCGTCGCGTACTCCGGGTGTGGTACTCCGCAACGCGCGGACCGTGACGTATCGTCCGGCCTACGCAACGTGGAACGCGGGCTACATGTTCCAGTTCGAGAACCGAGGCTCTCGATTCATGTGGGTGAGCACGACCGGTTACACAACCATGCAGCCACTCGTTGGCCAATGCATGGAGTCGAACTCGCCTCACTTGCCCCCGCCTCCACGACCGGAAACGTGTCCGTTTGTGGAACTACTAACAAAGACAGGTAGCCGGGTCACCTTAATCAAGCCCGGCTACAAAGCTATGTTCGTAGTGGACACAGAAACGTGTCCCCCCGACGGATCGGGTTGCGGTATCACCGTCCAGGCTATCCCGTATAGCATGGAGGCCGAACCCCGCCCCGAGCGCAACCGGCGCCAAGTCAGGAACTTCGAGTTCCCCAAGTCCCCAAAGGGATGGCGCTGGTATCTGTAACCATTTGCTCCTTCAACCCCTAACCCCGCCCCGATTCACATCGCGGCGGGTTTTTCATTTTCTTATTGTCTGAACCTTGATTGCCACTCAGATTCTCGAACATATTAACTTGATTACTTTAGGTATATATTTAATACCCACATTTAGTAATCAAGTATCAGCCAGAGGCTGATCAGCCTATGGAGGAAATTAGGTTTGTAATCTGAGTGGCAATCAAGGTTCAGACTGTATGTTCAGACAAAATTAAAAACTTCTTCCCGTAAAGGAAGAAGTTATTCTATATGCGATGATCGCCGCCAAGCATGGTTGCGACGATCACAATGTTATTTTTCTCATGCCACACGTTTTGCGTCAAGGAAAAACAGTGGATAAAAAAAATGAGACAACTTTTTCAAGTGTCTCAATTTCATCCAATGAACATTATATGTTTACTGTTGGTCCGGGCTTTTGTTCATTGTCTTTTTTTTCATCGCTTTTTTTCTGCCAAGGAAAATTATTATTGGTTGGCTTTGGCGGGGGAGCTGTTGGTTTAATTAATTCTTGCTCCGGTGTTTTTTTAATCCATGGCGGGTCTGCCGGTTTTGTTTCGGGTTTTTTTGAAACTTCATTATTGTTGTTTAGCACAGGGCCGGCCGGTGCACCCGGTTTTGAAAATTGAAACGCGGTAGCTTTTGGTTTCTCAGAGTTAGTATCTTTTTGAATTGTCTGCTCTTTGCTTTTATCAGACTTATCTTCTGACTTATTCTGACCAAACGAATCCGGCTTACGAGGTTGGCTTGGAATCGGGGGGTAAGATGGAGCCTCGCGAGATGCTATGGGTGGTTTAAAATCGGGTCTTTTCTCGGTATCTTTTTTAGCCTCACCGGAAACAAACGAAGGTGATATGGATTGTTTGGTTGTACTGGTTGGCTGGTATCCGGAGGGTGGTTTAATCTCTTCGCCATCTCTCCATTTAAAGATGATAAGCGTTACTATGACCACTAAAATCACGGCTAAAAATATAAACAATAAAATTTGCGATCCCAAAGATAGATCCGGGAACCAATTTGTTATTTTTGCCAAAGTGGAAGAAACGAAAGATGAGTTATCATCTACTTTTCCGGTTGGATCACTACTGTCGCCTGTACTTGGTATATTGTTATTGAATCTATTATCCCAAGCCCCCAGCATCGTTCTGTCATCCTCGGATAGATTTTCATCATTTGCCAATTCATCATTTGTACTATCCGCTACACTGCCATCACCCAACTTGGCCGACAACTCTTTCATATAAGCATCGTGTTTTTTAAGAGCTTCGTTGGCTATTGTCGAGCGCTCTGCCGGAGGAATCATAAGCATCTGGCTTAAAGCGGATTTATATCTGTCGGGTCTCTGTTTTAGCTCCGAGCATTCTTTATCTATATCATTTGGTACATGCCAATTATCGCTCCATAGCTCCATGGCTTTTGCCAATCTTTCTTGCCCCTCGGGTGCGGAAGCAACTACGCCCATGGTAATTGTGTCGTACATGTTGTTCCACCAGCTAACAAGCGGCATACGAATGCCATTGCAAGGAATCATATCCAATAACCCGCTTCGCATCATCTCAAAAGATTTTGCATCACCTTGGGTTTTTTGGAACCTTTCATTCCCGCGGGCAAAATATTCCAGCGCTTCCATGTTAGCAAAATGCCAATACACATCTTGTACTGCCGATGGCTCCAGATTTTGAAAAGAATACGAGGCCGAATTATCGGCGTATGTTAGCGATACAAGTGCGTCACTCTCGATTCTGCGCATCTCCAAATTCCAATTTGCCGGTGTAAAAGGAGTAATCGCCTCCACTGTTCCGGTGGGAATTGTATCTTTCCAAGCTCCGGCTGTATTAAATATAAGAGGTAAAATATTTGCTTGTATTGGTTGCTGTAATCGTATATCAATAATAACGTCAGCATCTTTAGCCAAACTCAATCTAACTATTGCGGCATCCATCTCGTTTAGAATGCCATCAAACATTACTCCACTTCGGCGTTCCACTCTTTGCTCTTGCCCGTTAAAATAAACACTGGCAATCTCGGGCGCGGCATTGTACCCGCTAACAAGCGGAATACCCACCTCCAATGTTTGGGTAGAGCCAAAGTTATGCAGTTTGGCTGTTATTTGTACCGGCACCGCGCCCACGCTTTTACCGGGCTCGTTGACTTGGTCAAATCTGTAAGTAACCCTTAAATCCTGAATCTGTATCTCTGTAGATTCTATGGGGCCGGGTAAACCGATTTTGGGAGAGTCCGCAACTGCGGCCATTACGCCCATGGGGAGCATTATTGCTATCGATAGTATTGCTGTAATCAATCGTTTCATATAATTGTAGTTAAGCTTCATTTCCCATTATTTACGCAGATAAATCAGGTTTTGTAAAGCTTACCTTGATTTACAGGATGAACAGGATTAGCAGGATTGTAGAATAAGCCGTTAAGCGATTAATATGTCTCTATCAAGAAATCTAAACTTCACATTATATCTAAAAACGCCTGTAAGGCGTTTTAATGACTTTTTTGGTCGTATAAAAAAAATCCTGTTAATCCTTGAGCGGTAATCCCGGTACATCCTGGTTCTTGTCTTCAGTTGGCTCCGGCCACAAATCCAAATCATTAAGCGTTTTTTCCGCCAAATCCTCTGCCTCATCAATGTCCAATGTATCCTCTAAAATCAGATAATTGATCATAGAGGCTCGGCATTCGTTCTTTGTTTTAACCTCGCCTCTTTCATCATAACAGAGGCCTTTTAATATCTCTTGTTCTGGCATAGTAAAATAATTATACCCACACAACCCATATAAGACAACACAACACCGTACCCACAACTAGGACTAGGACTATGACTAGGACTAGTACTAGTCCTCTAGTCAGTTCAGTTCAGTTGGCTATCCGCTATCTGCTATCAGCTCTTTTCAGGTAAACAACATTCGGTACCGCGGCCGAAGTAACTTCGAGTTTTATTTTATCATCAGCATAAGACATTCCGGTCGAAGGTCCGCCATCCAAATTAACGGCAATGGCAAACCTTTCCGGTTGAGCAACAAGCCACTCGGCCATCTCAAATAAAGATGGAGATCCGCTCTCGGTGATAATTACATATGGTGTACCGTTCATATCTTTAGCTAAAACCGTCCTATGCGCGTATTTTTGACTGTCGGTTTTAATTAACGTTTTCCCATCCGCAACCAATGTTGGAAAAGTTAAAAACGCCGCAACATCGGGCGCGGATTCTTTGAGCGTTTGCGCAGGCAAATAAAAAAGGTTTAAATCACCATTCACAATTTGCACCAAACCCGTATAGCTTAGTTCGTCGCTCTGGCTATCGCGCGATGGCCACGCTATGCGGGTGCTTGTCGCTCCGGCAGGGTGATAGTAACCTGTTGCTTGCATCATCTCATCAAAATAAGATCCATTGATAACCAGGTCTGCTCCCAGCTCTTGCCTCCATGCCATAACAGTTTTGGGTGCGAGGGAGTCTTCCGCCAAACCCCACTTAAAATCATCCGTACTTAGCTTTGCAACTAAAAAAGTAACAACTCGGCCATCGTTATATGCAACAGATCTGCGTACCATAAAATCCGATAGCGGAGCAACCGTTTCCTCGGGTGTTTCTACGGCATGATTTGCAGGTTGCGGAAACCGGCCCGTATTTTTTACAGTCTCCACATCACACCCCGCACCAAAAAAAATTGTTACCAGCACCAACGCCAATAGCGTAGTACGTTGTACATTGTACATTGTACGTAAAAATAGTTTCATATCGAATCTACAGCATAGCGTAAATAAACAGATTTGCGAATAGTTGACTTTTACTTAAAAAATCGTTAGCATTAAGCAATTCGGAGAGGTGCCAGCCAGGTCATTCGACCTGATGCAGTGGTCGAATGGGCCGCACTTGCACCGAGTCGGATGACTCGGCGAAATGCGGTGTGCCTTTACGGGTACCTAGGGTTCGCCCAATCATCCGATTGGGTGTCCGGTCGGCTGACCGGACGAATCCCTAATAACTATGTATTACGTTTACTTTCTAAAACTCAATAATGGCAACATTTACAAAGGTTCGACTGGTGATATTCAAAGAAGAATTGGGGAACATAATAACGGCAAAGTCGCATCAACTTGCAATCATCGTCCTACAGTATTGATTGGTTTTGAGGCCTATACTTTAAAAACGGATGTGCAGAGGCGTGAAAAATTTCTTAAAACCACCGAAGGTAGAAGGTTGCTAAAACAACAATACAGAGATATTATCAATCAAACTTGAGTTTAAAGTTTTCGGAGAGGTGCCAGAGTGGTCGAATGGGCCGCACTCGAAATGCGGTGTGCCTTTACGGGTACCTAGGGTTCGAATCCCTACCTCTCCGCCAAAGTAAAAATCATCATTAAGATGGTTTTTATTTTTGTTAAATACACAAACTAACAACCAACCTCATTTCTGCTATACTATAACTCGGTTTAAAAACCCATTATGAATATTTTGATTATAAATTGCGGCAGCCGAGCCATTAAAGAGCTCTCGGCAATGACTAAAAAGCTTGGTGCAAAAATCACCTTGGTTCCCATGGAGTTACTCCCTCTAAAATCCATAAAAGGTTACGAAGGAATCATTATAAGCGGAAGCCCATTAATGTGGAGCAAGTGCCAATGCGAATATTTGAGTAAATTTGAGTTTATTAAAAAAGTAAGAATACCGGTTTTGGGTATTTGCTTTGGTCATCAAACAATTGCATTGCTTTATGGATCACCAATCCGAAGAGAAAAACTTTTAAAGAAGAAGATAAAGATTACCTTTCAAGATAAAGATATAATAACAAAAGGTTTTAATAAAAGCGCAACTCTTATGGAACATCACAAAGAGTTTGTTACTTGTCCAACAAATTTTAAGCTTCTCGCCACATCAAATAAAGATGACGTGGAAATTATAAAACATCCAACTAAAAATATTTATGGATTTCAGTTCCATCCGGAAGTTTCAGGTAAAAATGGTGAAAAAATCCTAAAAAACTTTCTTGATATTTGCGTCTCGAGTTAGTAAGTATCGCTTTCATGCACCCAAATTAAAAAATACAGAGCATTATCAGATAGAATCCAAAGCCTAAAACAATGGTATAATAGAGTCCATGAAAACCCAACACAAAAAACTGATCTACCTTTTAGCCGGCTTAAACATTTTAAATTTTGCCGATAGATACATCCTCTCCGCCGTCGCTCCATCAATTCAACGCGACCTGGGATTCACAGATGCGCAGCTTGGCATGATCGGCACAGCGTTTTTGTGGGGTTTTGTTTTAGCGAGTCCTTTCGTGGGGTTGCTCATGCGTAAATATAAACCGCAGGTCGTCCTTGCTTTTGCGGTTCTCTCTTGGAGCGCGGCTACAGCCGCAACGGGTGTTGTTCGTCTGCTTTTCACCATGATTGCTCTTCGCGCCATCATCGGAATAGGGCAAGCGGTATTTTCTACAGCCAGCCCGCCAATAATTGATTCCATGTCCTCAAAATCTTGGAAGGCGCGTGCCATGAGTATTTATTACGCGGCAGTTCCCATCGGTATCGCTTTGGGCTTCATTGCCGGAGGCTTTATGGACATGGTAATCGGCTGGCAAATGAGTTTTATTGTAGCCGGCGCTTTCGGAATACCTGTTGCGCTTTTATTGCACCGCTTTCCAATAACACATGGCGATAAAAACAAACTCCCCAAAAAATCCAAGAGCCAAGTTTTATCATTAAGATTCTATCCCAAGTACATAACAACCGTTTTTGGCAATATCTTGCAAGGTTTTGCTTTAGCGGGTTTTGCTTTTTGGGCGCCAATCTATTTCTCCCGCAATTTAGGCTACCCATCGGCCGAGGGCAGTATTATTTTTGGCGTCATCTTCATTGTAACCGGTGTTATTGGCACATTGTTAGGAGGTTGGCTGGTTGGCCGGTTTGTAAAAAATCAAAACAGATCATCACTTCTAAAGTTAATCGTCTATTTGATGGTTCCCGCCTCCATGCTCGCCTTCTTGGCTATATATGTATCATCCGCTCTTTGGTTTTTTACAACTATGGCATTTGTTCAACTCTTACTTTTTGCAACCTACACTCCCTTCGCCTTGGCATTTTTTCAAACTATTCCTCAAGAGCTAAAAGAAACCGCCAGCGGAGTCAACATGTTCCTGGGTCGTCTCCTTGGTGACATGCTCGGTATTTGGCTTGTGGGCGCGCTTTCCGTTGCCTTCGGCAGCCTCGCACTTGCCATGTACATCTTGCCATTCACTCTCGTTCTGGCTACGGTTGTGTGGTGGGGCTCATCTAAAAAAGATATAAGTTTATAAAGTTTATAAAGTTCATAAAGTTTGTAAAGTTGTTAAAGTGGTGATCAAATGGTTTTATACCTTATAAACTTTTAACTTTAAAAACTTTACAAACTATTGATTATGCAAATCTCCGAAGCTCAACAAATCGTCAAATCCTGGTCGAATGGTAATGGTTGGAAAGATGTTCCCAACATCGATAAATTCGATCACATTCACGAAGAACTTGTAGAAATGTCCCAACACCTCCGCTACAAATCCGAAGCCGAACGTATCGATTATGTAAAAAATAATAAAAATTACTTCATTGCCGAAATGGGAGATCTCCTTTTTGGTATCTGCCGGCTCGCCAATCAACTGGGTGTAGATCTGGAAGAGGGTTTTGCACTCACAAAAGATAAAGCGGAACAAAAATATAAATCCGGTATCAAAGAATCAAACATACCATGGAAAAACGTCTGAACCTTGATTATAAAACCGATTACCGACCTAATTATCTTGATTACTTATTGAAGACTAATCATATATAAAAGAAATTCCTACAGTAATCAAGATAATTTGAGCGTGAATATGAGCTAAAATCAAGGTTCAGACAATTAGTTAATCAAGGTAAAAAAAAGACCGAGCTAAAGTATAAGTCCGGCAAAGAAGAATCAAACATGCTTTGGTCCGCTAAACAGCAAAGCGGTCAAAAATTATAGATCGTGAATAGATGGAAAGTGAAAGTTAATCAGCTGAGTGCAAGCGCTTACGGATCTTTTCGCCGACTTTGACAGCGGCCATCATGTCCTCTGGTGGATATAGATTGTGCAGAGTTGTGATACCGAGTTCACGTGCACCGTCCGCCAACTGTTTATTTATTTCTTCCCAGGTTGTTAGATCTGCAAGATCAATTTCTCGTTTTATTTCAAACAGTGTGCCCGACGGACGAATCCTCCGACCGCGTATATCTTCGTGAAATTCACGAATCACCCTGGCTTCACCCTCCTTATGGCTTCTCACGATATAAAAGTACATCAACTGCGGCATCATCTCTCCTTTTGGTGCTGGAAGAGGCTCTTTTATAACATGAGTTAACGGGCTGGTCAAGCGCTTTGACCGTACACCCTCAACTCAGCTATCCTAAAAGTATTATGATTCTCACGATTGATGAATTAATATCGCAAATTGACAGTTTACCGCGCCCGCTCGTAGCCACCTCCGGCGGTTTTGATCCACTCCACATCGGCCACCTTCGTTGCCTCCGTGAAGCATCCGAACTCGGCGGCACTCTCATTGCTATTTTAAATGGAGATGGTTTTTTGGAACGTAAAAAACAATACAAGTTTATGCCTGTCGATGATCGTATGGAAATAATAGATGGCATCAAAGGCGTCGACATCGTCATCCCCTGGGACGATGGAACTCAATTCGTTACAGGCGCAATCGCACAGATCAAACCCGACATCTTCGCCAAAGGCGGAGATCGTGCCCTGCCAAAAGATATTCCGGAGTGGGATATTTGCCAAGAAGTCGGCTGTAAAGTCATCTTTAACGTCGGCGGCGGCAAAATCCGCTCCAGCTCCGAACTTGTTGCAAATATTTGCAAGGATGAATTATAGGCTTCAAAAAAAAGCAACCACCAAAGCGGATTATAAACCGGTGGCGCCACGTGAAGCCACCACTGAAATTTATTGTAACTAAAAAACCACAAATTCTATGTGGCTTTTTACAAGGCGTGCCACGTGAAGCCGGTACTTATAGATGCTTTGCCTCGTAAATCTGATATCCATCAGATCCACGTTCATTCATAATCACGGCAGCGTCGCGTGGTGACGAAGTCACTTTACGCGAGGCACGTAAAAAGCCGCCTATTATTCTAAGCGGCTTTTTACGTGGTTGCGGGGGTAGGACTTGAACCTACGACCTCCAGGTTATGGGCCTGGCGAGCTGCCAACTGCTCTACCCCGCGATAAATTTGATTAACCGCATCATATACAAAATCCATCTATTTGTCAAATCTCTTAATCCGCTAAATATACTTAAAATCAATCCTGTTAATTCCCAAGATTGTTCCTGAAAATCAAAATCAAAAAAGACAGCTAATTGCTGTCCGGAGCTTTTTATGAGGCTTCTCGTTTGCGCATCACCGGCCAATCTTTGGATCTCGAGTAAATTCGCAAATCTTTTTTAATTCGAACGATAAGATTATACTTTGTTGCTTTCATCTCTATTCCCGGCCATTCAAAACAAAAAGATACATACACAGTACCAAACGGTACCACGTGTTTATTGATGGGTGGCAAATACAAACGAACCATTTCATCATCGCTTACAGCAAGAACATGCCGTTCAGAACCTCTGTCAAAAATCCAATGGTTGAAGTTGATACTTCCCAATATTCCACCTTTACCATCATGATAAAAAATCACACACCTCTCAAAATCACTGGCCAAATGCGCCGGTAAAAGCTGTTTAAATGTAGGGCGATAAGTTGTTTGCTTTTTCTTACCATCATAAGTTGAACTGATGGATAATTCATCGCTGCGCCGAAAAACGGAATGCGAAAATTCCATTCCTCCAATGGAGGTAATTACAACTTCAAATATCCCGTTTCTATCCAGCCAAGCCCGGCTAATGTAGCGTAAATTTGCGTGCATCATCTTTGCCTCTTTTGCTGTAAGGAACAACTTTTGTACTCTACCAAACTCTTTGGCTTTGTCAAGAGTAAATCTGTCAATATTTAATTACAAAAAAAGCAACAAAAAATCACCCATTTTCAAGTAATTTTTTAATAACCAAAGCAAGATGTTCTATTCGAATCTGAGACACTCATTACCAACACGATCCCCATCAAACCTCTCGTTCCCTTCAATCCCATTGGTTATTGGTGATTGGAATTTGGAAATTACAAAAAATCCCTATTTAGGGATTTTTTTATAGGGCAGTGCCACGTGAAGCCGGTACTATAAATACTAAGCCATGTAAATCTGATATCCATCAGATCCACGTTCACTCATAATCACGGCAGCGCCGCGTAGTGACGAAGTCACTTTACGCGGGGCACGTAAAAAGCCGCCTATTATTCTAAGCGGCATTTGGAGGGGCTGTACCACGTGAAGCCGATACTTATAGATGCTTTGCCCCGTAAAATTAATTTCGGTAATTATTCTATTGCTTCATTAATCACGGGGCACGTAAAAAGCCGCCTATTATTCTAAGCGGCTTTTTACGTGGTAGCGAGGGTGGGGATCGAACCCACGACCTCGGGCTTATGAGTCCCGCGCTCTAACCAACTGAGCTACCTCGCCACGATATATTTCTTCAATTTTACCAACTACATTACTTTATACAACCACTAACCAACTGCTTGCCACCCGAAGCTTTACGCGAAGGGTGGAGCTACCTCGCCACATGCTTTAATTACCAATTAACAATTACCAATTAACAATTATTTCCGGCAAGTTGTTAAAGTCATAAGACTTTGAGGATAATAACCAATTATGCCATTTTTTGCAAGTCCTCATCTGCTATAATGATAATCATGAAAAAATCAGCTAATTGGCATATTTATATCCTCGGTTGTGCCGACAATACTCTATATACGGGAATTACCACAGATCTCGACAATCGCCTAAAAACCCACAACCAAGGCAAAGCCTCCAAATACACAAGATGCCGCCTCCCCGTCAAAATCCTCTGGACAGAAGATGGGCACACAGAATCTTCAGCTAAAAAACGCGAAGCAGTGATCAAAAAGCTATCTCGCAAAGAAAAACTCATCCTAATAAAAACTGCTTCAACCTAAAAATCTTAAGTAATATAAAAAAACAATCCTGGTAATATTTGATAGTTAATCAAGATAATCATGGTCAAAAAAACCACGACCAAGTAATCGTGGGTAGATCTCGCTGTGGGTAGATCTCGCTATTGAACAAGACCCATATCCGAATACGCATCTCTTAAAATTTGCCGTTCTTCGGAGTTGGAACTCTCTGCCAGCATTCGATGCCAGAAATCCCGAATTGTATAATCTTTTACGCGACGGCAATTATCACTATTTCTAATCACTCGTACGCACTCTCTCCACAGCTCCACCTTTAGGGTGAAATCACTGATGAGATAAACTGCCAACAGACAAAGTTCCACTTCGTCTTTTCTCTCGGTGTCAGCGTACTTTTGGGCAATTTGTGTCAGTAACTCATTGTTACTGATCTTTTTTACCGCATCAACTCGCAAATCACCAACCGGAGAGTGCGACCAGTCAACATCGGTCCGCATTGCCAGTTGAGCCAACGAGTGTTCATTCTTCATGCGTGAAGCCGCTTCGTCAATCGGTTGCCGAATATTTGCGGTTTCTATGGGCTCAAACTCCAGTGCCATACGCAAAAGCCCAGCTTCGGTTTGCACACGATCGAGTAAAACCATGTGAACCGCATGAGAAGAACGACGAACGAAACCCTTAGGTGGGTACAACTTCTTAAGTAAAGCTATGCAACGATCTTCGCTAAAATCACGCGACATAATTAAGTGTATTTTCACGTAATCATGAACCTCTGTCGCAAAAATTAACTCATCCTGTGCCGCTTCGCTCTTAAGGCAGGTCGCCTTTTCTTTAGTTACTTGCTCAGGCGCATAATGCACCAAGGCTATCACCAAAGATTCTACACCTGTAAATGGGTTCGACAGCTCCTCGAAAATGTAAGCTGCCAAAGGAACCACCTTGCGTCGCAAAACTCCATCAGAATGCAAACAGTCCAGCGACACCATCGGAGATTTGACGCTTCGGACAATCGCTAGCCCAACATCCGTTTTTCCCGAAACAACGCTCTTGTAGCGCACTTCCATTCCGGGCGTAAGAACTTCCTCTTCAACCTGAATACCAAGTTGATTCTGCCACTCACGCGCCATCTCTGGCGCAAGTGCACGCACGGCAACTTGTTGATCGCCGGTCATCTCCCGCAATTTCCCGCGGTCAATACGCAACTCCAAACCAATGTCACCTTTTTGCAATCGTCTCCTGTCGTAATCCTTTGCTACCACGTAACCTGTTTCAGTCACAACAGCTTTCAAGGAAACAACGCGATCGCTCTTTTGACTCAAATGTTGTACGCTCATCTCTTCACCCTTCTACAGCTAGCAGTCATCAAGCGTCCTTGAGTTTAATCCAAGCCGGAAACATTCCAACTTGCTGCGCCTTGGATCGGGTAATCCTCGACAATTTTCGGCACCTCTTTCGATTATTTCTAACCTCGAGGCAATCTGCTCTTTTTTTAAGGAACAGCCCACCAAAACGTCTTTTGGTATAGGTAAAAACCGCTTTCTTTAGCAACTTTTACCTAAACCAAAACAACCGGTAAGTTAAAATAAAACTAGCAATATTTTGCTTAATTGTCAAGAATCTGTACTTGAAGGGTACATCGGTAACAAATTATGATTAAGATAATGAAAATTGATGGGCGGTTCGTAGTTCAGG
>JARGGJ010000017.1 GCA_029210915.1 Patescibacteria group bacterium | reverse complement strand
ATGAATTTTATGGAAAAATATTTTTTGAACTTCTCGCTATCGCTCGACCCCGTTGCACTCTCGCTCCGTAAACTCCGCTCGGGGCGTATAACACAGTATATCTGGCTCGCTCGTGCCCTCGCTCGACCCATATTTGCCAAAAACTCATTGATTTTTAAAGGAATTTTGGCAAACATCAGATATACTGAAACGTTAGCTGAAAAATTCCTTTTCTTTTTCTTGGTTCATGGCTAGGTCGTCCAGTAAAAATTTTCAAATTTCTTTTTTATTAAAGGAGGGGTAAAAAGGTGTTTTCTCCGCTACGCTACGAAAACTGTAATTTTATAAGGGGAAAACATGTTTAAACCTGCTACTCAACTTATATACAAAAACATGTTATCATCAAAAATGACAATTATTTGGCAAAAAACTTGACATTATCTTCATAAAGAGTATAATAATAGCATATTAAGACAAATTAATGTCATTTATTAAAAAATATGCTTATAACACGTATTAAAGCTAGTAACTTTTACGGAATCAAAGATCCTATTGAAGTAGACTTCACTGAAGGTGGAGAGAAAGAGAAGATTGGATATGTGAAAAAGAAAAAAGAAAGAATATCATTGATTTCTGGATTTTATGGCTCCAACGCTTCAGGCAAAAGCACAGTATTAAATGTAATTGATACTGTTATTAGAATTATGCTCATTAAGCAGCAAGACTATGTGATTAATCCCAATGGGATTAAGGAAGAAACTGTCATTACGTCTCCTAACTATAGCACTGACGTAAAAGACAAGCCCACAGTGTTGGAGATGGATTTTATCTTTGGTGATGATGACAATAAATATCATTATCTTGTTTCAATCGTAAACGAAGGCAAAGAAATTTCTGAGGAGATTCTTTATAAAAATAGTAAAAAGATATTTAGCAGGAATGATCACAAGGTCTCATTTGGAGAACATATTGTGAACAAAATTACTGAAGTTGTCGCAGGTAATATCGTAGCTCCAAAGAAGTCTTCTTTCCTTTCGGTTCTTTTAGATGAGTCTTCCGATATAGCAGTATTTAGTAATCTTAAAACAGGAATAGGCATTTCTGAACTTAAGGAAATAAATAATAAAGTTTGTTTTATAACAGACAAAAGATCTGTTCAGATGGGTCAAAATAACATTAACGGATTGATTGCCTTTGCTATTAGTTATCTTAACGATACAAAAACAACTCAGGATGAAAAACTTGGAGCCGTAAATTCTGTGGTAAAGTATTTTGAACCGTCGTTTGAAAGCCTCATCATTAAAAAAGGTACTGACAATAGTTCCTTTTCCTATGAAGCAAAATATATCAACTTTTATAAGAATCTTGGAATTATGGAACTTTCGGCAGGTACTCGCGAGCTTGTAGCTTATATTAGTGATATTTTAAAAATCATAAAGAATGGAGGCATTGTGGTTTATGACGAAACAAGTAAATTCTATCATCCAGATATGGAAATTGCGATATTAAATCTCTTTAAAGATAAGGAAATTAACCAGCACAATGCACAAATATTCTTTTCATCTCATAATCATGAAACTTTTGATTTATTACAGAACAATCAAGCTCATATTCTAGAAAAGAAAGACAACGGAATTAATGTAAGTAAGGTGTCTGATTATGATATCAGAGAAAGGGATAACGTAAAAAGAGTATATCGCCTTGGCTCTTTAGGTGGGATACCTGATACTATTGACTTTAACAGAATCATAAATAATTTACTTTAAAACTATGGATGGTAAAAAAAGTTTTCAAGTATATTATCTAGTTCTATACGAAGGCCACGCAGAGTCTAGCCTGTTTGCCTATCTAACCAAGTTTAAATTTAAGGAAACTTTTGAAAAATCTAGTATTCAATTTAGTAACAAAGTTGAAATTATCAACGAAGACGGTGAACAAATAGTATCTCAGGGTAAATTAAATGGGACAAGCGATTTGAAACACTTCAAATCGAAACATTCTTTGATTAAGAAAAAATATGCCGGTCAAAAGTTATTTTATCTTCTTGATAAAGACATTGATAACTCTTCCGCAATAGAAGCACTGATTAAGCAGGATGGCCACTTCGTGCAATTTATGGAATATAACACAGAACATTTATTGCTTAGACTAGCTGGTAAAAATCCCCAAAATCCAACGGATTTTGCAGATCTGAAAAATTTCAGAGACTATTGCAAAAGTGAATTTGTAAAGCAGTTTGGGAAACATGCACATAAATTTAAAGACCCTGATTTTGAACTAATATTTAATATTCCCACTGAGGTTGAAGTAAGAGCCAGTTTCACCGAACTTTTTTCTACTACAGAATAAGGAGTTTTGGATTTTGGGCATTCACCCCTAACCCCTCTGTCCAAAATCCAAAATAAAAAAGAAATTTGAAAATTTTCGTAGTAAAATCACAGAAAAAAAGAAAAGGAATACTTCAGCTAACTCGGGCTATGCGGTTCGCGACGGTTTTGCTAGTATTTAGGTAGCTAAAGCAACATGGGTAGCTCACCCAAGTTTTAGAATTTTTAAAAATATTGTATGAGAAAAAATTTAGTTGATTTAAAAAAAGGCATCAATGTAATTATCGTAGTTATAATATGGTCCATAATATTTGTAAGTATTGATGGTGATCCCAGTACTTTTTGGCATTGGTTGTTAGCTGCATTTTTTTGCGTGCTTCTTAGCTATACAATGGGAAGAATGGACGTTATTAAGCAAATTTTTGAAAAAGGTGAGTTAGAAGAAATAATAGAGGAATATAAAAATAGTAAAAATCAAACTTAATTGCAACATAGTTGGATATTTTTAAAAATTCTAAAACATCGCATAGCCCGAAACGTTATACGCTATACCCGTTTTCCGCTTGGTTGTTCCGTTGAACTGAAAAGAATTCGATTTTGTTTTATTGCCCATGCACTATTATTTTAAAGCATCAAAAACGCTAAAAATCAACTTGATTTTCCAACAATTTTTATGAAACAAACAAAAAAATCTATTTTTAAATACTCAAAAGACATTGATAAAAAATTACCATTGGTTATTAAGAAGGTTCTTGGGACAAAAGTAAAAAATGTTCAAAGAATTACGCAAGGCGTCATGAATTACTCTTTTAAAATTGAAACAGAAAAGGATTTGGTTTTAGCACGAATTTTTGGTAAAAAAGATGTCGTCGATATTGCTAAGTTGTTGTGGATCAATAAACAACTAGAAAAGAATCAAATTAAACGTCCTAAGATAATGGGTTATTCTGTGACAGACGAGTTTTTTCCATATGGTTTTATGCTCACGGAATATGTGAGTGGAAAAGATGGAATACGAGCAATTAATGAGAAGAATATTAGTCTACCAGATTATTTCCATAAATTAGGAAAATTAGTGAAAAAGATTCATACAATTCCAGTAAATAAATACGGAGAAATAAATGAGATAGACAACGGACGCAGCAATTATTTTGAAGACACAATTTCAAAAGTTGATTCCTTGGCTGTAGAGTGTGTTAATGCAGGAAATTTATCATCAGAATTGTCAGATAAAATAAAAGAGAAAATAAAAAAAATACTATTAAAATATGAAAGTCGTTTTACCCCCGTATTAGTTCACGGTGATTGCGGTCCCTCAAACCAGATACTATCTGTGCAAAATGATTTGTTTATGATCGATTGGGATTATGCTAGAAAAGGAGTTTGGTTCGAAGATTTGGTCCCTGTTGTTTTAAGTGCTGATAATTTTAGCGAAATAAATCAGAGGAAAGGAGTTGTTTCAAAAATAAGAAAATCATTTTTAAAAGGATATGGAGAAACAAAATTTTCTGAAAAAGAGATAATTGAGATTGAACAAGTTTTTACGATTATCGCATTTTTGTACAATTTAACTTTTTATTCTGCAGACCAGAGAAATGTCGACGCGGTTACCAGTGCTAAAGAAAAAATAATTGAGTTGACTACTTCTTGAATGCCCGATTTCGCATTATAAATATAACAATTTACACGCTAACAAAAAGCATCTGCTGAAACATCTGCATACCGACTTTAATAATTCCGATAAATACTTCCCAAAAAAACAAAATCGAATTCTTTTTAATACCAGAGTATAATAGTGACGGAAAAACGGGCACGGCGCACAACAGCGCATATCCCACATTAAAACGATGGTATATACGCAAACGTTATTCAATATATTACACAGATAACCAGCGTGTGCTAACTAAATTAAATACAGAATTAAAAAACCGTCGATAAGTATCGGCGGTTTGTTGTATGAGGAGGGTTTGCTAAAGGTTTTTAACTGGGGCCGTGGTCGGGTTTTGTGTAGAGGCTGGGGAATTGACCCAGTGCGGATGTATCGAATTCATCTTCGGTGAGCTCTGTTTCTTCCGTGCAAATTATTTCGGGATCGTAGCCATCGTTTTCATCTTGAATAGAGGTTTTTATGACAGCTCTGATGTTGCGGAGAGATTCGAGAAAGTCGTTAATGATGTAAACGAGCGCGATATAGTTATTTTCGTTTAAGGCTTTTTCGATAGCAGCTCCGAAGAATAAAATTTCATCAATAAATTTTCTTTGAAATTCTGATGAATGACTCGGCATTTGTTAGCTCCTTGAAAAGTACCGGCGATAAGTTAACAAAATAAGTTATATTATGCAAATAAAACAACACCGATAACGGTGTTTGAGTGAATTACAAAGAAGCGGCTAGTACGGATGTTACTCTGCTTAAAAAAGACAGCAATGGAGGTTTTTGGCAGTTGCAAGCTTTGGTCTCGGGAAAGCGGTAGATTTCAGTCTGCAATTTTTTGCCCTTCACCAATCTGTATGTCAAAAGATCCGTGTAATGCACGTGACCATCGATACAGATTTCGCGACAAACCAACCAAATGTTACTTCGGTTACTGCGCATTTGTTGTTTTTTGATCGTCTTTACCCCATTGTAATGCTCCTATTGTTAGAGACGATTCTCATCTTCAACTCACATGTACGCTCGATTAAGGATCAAAGATTAAAGATTAAGGAGTAAGAGTGTAGGATTAACTTGGAAGAAGTTTTATCCTTTATCTTGTATCCTTTTCCATAATCATCAAACCGAATTCGGGTTATGTGAAATAAAGATGTGAAACAGACAATTGTTTCTGCCTGCCGGATCTTCTAAGGTTCTGGGTTAGTTATAGCTTTAAAATAACCAAATGTCAAGAATTTCAATATATTTATTTATTACTCATGAATGAACTTAACCTTTAATATCAATACCAAATGCCAAACTACGAGTGCCAAGTATACGGAGACTTACGGTGTTGAATAAATCCAATTAGTAATAATCCTGTAAATACTTGTTTTATAAATCCTGGCAAATCCTGGTTCTAATTATATATGTTAAAAGCCCCGTGGGGCTTTGTAAGGGTTTGCAGGTAAGTATTGTAAGAATTACCTAGTTTAATAAAACTTTTTCTTGGGTTTCGCAATCTACAGCACCGGCGTCTTGATCGTTGCGAAACGGACAGTCATCGGCGTCGCAGGTTTTGCACCTGCCTTCGCTTATTGCATAAAGAGCTTCCCGATAATCCTCCAGCGCATCTATGAGTTTTTCGATAGCTTCGATTTGCTCATAGACGTCATCACTTTTTGCAGCACGTTCTATCTCAACACCATCTTCAAGGATTACATCAACGATACAATCTGCGAATTTTTTTGACATCGTTCCTCCTCAATAAATCATGTAGCGTTAACATGCAACTTGTAACATGTATCAGGCAGCATGTAAATGTAATAATTAAGTGTCGTGAGCTATTGAAGAAGCTCGAGACAAGGGTCCCGAGCGTAATGAGTTAGGGTTGCAGTGCATGTAGGCGGGTTACCTACAGAGGCTGAATGGAATCGTTTTACGCATTTCACTGATGCGCCCCGGCCAAAGGTGAGAACGATTCAAGCTTTTGATACATGCCAACGCCCAGGATTTAGAATTGGTAACCAGTACCGCATCTATGGCCACCTAGACGTCGTCACATACCTGGTAATGGCGGCTGCTCCGCCTACCCAACCCACATGCAATTGCAAGTTGCAAAGACACGGTGGTTGCGTGCAGTGCTTGGCTTAGTGTGTTTTACGAGCCAAGCTTGCGAGGTTTTGCTCCACGGAGAGCTAGACCTTGCCATGACCGTTCCATCCGCTGGAAAGCTATTGTTTTTTAGCCGCATAAAGCGGGTGTTAACAACGAACTTCAGGAATGTTAGGTCCGAGCGCAAGGATCTTGCGCTGTTGTACTCTGGCCGCTGCAACGGCCTGTACCCCGCACAACATATCGAGAGACTCGATATGTTGTGTGGAAACCCAAGGGAGAATTTCCTTGGGTCGGAGTGTGCGCGATGTGCGTTTACAAGATAGCGAACGGGTCATGCCGTACTTACCTTGAGACGCGACTTGTCGATATATTGCGGTGGGATCGACCATCCTTATTTTTGGTTCATAAGGAAACCATGGACAGTACGGGCCGGATGGCTCTCTGCATGGTGCTATGGCAGACGCGCTGTGCTACCTGCACGACTCGATTATCTCAAGTGACACTTAAAATAATTGGGTCGATGTTGAGTTAGTACCCCACACAAACTATCGAGAGATTCGATAGTTTGTGTGGAAGCTCGAGACAGAATTGTCTCGAGCTAGGTGTCGCAGTGGTAGAAGTTGCTGTATCGGTTGTTTTGGGGTCACCTCCTTGAAAAAGTTAACACCCCGCACATCGTTACTGCGCAACTTCTACCTTACCGGACGATTCCGGCCATCATTCCCCGGGGCGTTACAAACGCATCGTTTGGTGTGGGAATGTCGATTGTACTCTGGCCTCTGCGAAAAGGCCTGCACCGCGCGTAACCTTTCCATGTAGCATGTAACATAAAACATGAATTGGTAGCGTGCGGTACTGTACTTTTTTTTAAGGTTCGTGAGTTTTTCAACTCGACGTATTAACCTATCATGATTCTAAAGTTTTGTCAAGCCCCGTACTACAAATTAGCAATCGAACAACGAATTTCGAACCACGAACTACGATTTTTCACTAAAACTTCATAAAAATTCAAATGAATCTGTCCAGCTACTCTTGACAAAAAGGTAGATTGATGGTAGGGTCAACCGTTACTTCGTAACAAATTATAAATTATAAATAATAAAGTTCATAAAGTTCATAAAGTTTGTAAAGTTTGTAAAGTTTGTAAAGTTGTTGTTAGGTGGATCGACTTTAAAAACTTTAAAAACTTTCAACTTTATAAACTAAAACAAATATGAGTATAGAAAAAATGTCAGCAGTTGTGGAAACTGAACAAAAGAAAGAAGTGCCTTTGCACGCGAAAGAATTTAATTGCTTGGGACATAGCTCCAAATTTAAGGACAATATGGCCACGGTGATATCGGGAAGGATATTTAGTAAGTGGGATGAAGAGTATTTGATTTTGGATGGTGGTAGAAATAGAGTTTATGATGAATTAAGAGATGAGATTTTAGCAGAAGATGACCCACGCGTTGCAGAAATTATTGAGTTAGCAGAAGAAGATATAGAAATTTCAGAAGCCCGAGATGTATATACACGTGAGTTGGCTGAAGGTGATGAGGTTTTGGCTTATATACTTAGGTGTGCACTGGATTATGGACGTGGGCAAATTGAAGATCCTGAGGTTCAAGATGGTATCACCTTATATAAAGTAGGACGTAATGCTTCGCATGAGTTTTTTCTAGGTTTTAAAGATGGAAAATTGTATAAAGCGGCATTTTGTCCGGATGTAGATGAGAATGGAAAATTGTACGAAGGTTGGTCCGGTCCAAAAGAAATTGATGGTTTGATGGGCCTGTATTTAGGACACAGCTAAAGAAAGCAAAGATTATAAAATAAAAGTTTTCTTATTTAGTACAGAGTAACTAAAGTAAAAAATCCTCGCTAAGCGGGGGTTTTTGTTTGACCAAAATGATTAATCATATTAACTTAAGTTATAAGGAGGGAAAGATGCAGGAAGATCGTACGTCGTTGCTTCCGGGCAGGATGACTTGGTCGCATAGTGTGCGGCCCAAGGCTAGGCGTTCTTTATATCTTACAGTTAGATGGGATGATGTTTTGGGTTGTTTTTTAGCGATCGCTAACTTTATTTTTTATAATCATCTGGCGATGCAAATGTTTGATGGGTTTGTTGTGTACTTTGTTTGTATCGTGATAAGTACTATTTTTGTGGGTTTTGTATATCAGATGCTTGCACCAACGAAAGAGATTATGAAATTTTTAGGTATCGGCACTTTTTTTATCATTGGTATGATGATGTACCAAACCTTTCTTGTCTGATGTTGCTTCTCGCCCGTCTATTTGCGGGTTTTTTGTTATGGTTTATCAAAATTGTACACCGGCTTAATTTGAAGTAGGGGTTTATCGATATTGAATGAGAGTCTTGCCCTTTTTACATAGCTAGGTTATACTTTCTTAACATTAATTTGCTATCAAAAATGTATATGGACAGCGAGAAATTAGACCATTTTAAAGGCCGCCTCATAGAGGAAAAAGAAAGAATCGAGCAAGAGCTCGCTGAATTGGGATCCAAGGACCCCGATAAGACAGACGCAACATATCCCGAGAGCGGATCCAATTCCGACGAGGATAATGCGGCGGAAATAACAGAATATGCCGATATAGTTTCGATTGAAGCCCGCATGCAAGCCGAGCTTAAGGATGTTGGTAAAGCGTTAGATCTCATAGAGCAGGGCAAGTACGGCATTTGTAAATATTGCGGTAAAGAAATTGATGAGAAACGTTTAGAGGCACGCCCGGCATCTTCGAGTTGTATTGCTTGTAAGAAGGTGTTGACGCAGGAACTTTAAACAATGCATAATGCATAATGCATGATAAAGGATCGGGTGAAAGCTCGGTTTTTTTATTGCTCTTTGCAGTTTTTACTTTGTAGTTTATAGTTAGTAGCATGAATATCAACGAAAGTTCTTACGCGCCGAAGAAGATGATTTTGTTTGCTGCGGCGGCTGTTTTTGATACGATAATTTTAGATCTTGTCTTGAAATACGCGGTAAGGTTGGATTGGATAGCGACAGTAGATTTTATTCCCGGAGTATTGGCGATAACCAAACATGAAAATTATGGATTGATTGGTAATGCGCCGATTCCGTATCCAATTATAATAGGACTGACGATTGTGGCATTGATTGTTTTGTTTTATGGGATGAAAACCTCGTATAAGCAAAATAGATTTTTTGAATTTTTAGCTCTTTCATACGTGTCCGGGGGAGCATTGGGAAATTTTATTGATAGGATAATGAATGGATATGTGTTTGACTGGATACTTTTATTTAATACGTCGATAATCAATATAGCGGATGTTGCGATTACACTGGGGATCATTGGATATGTTGCTTCGCATTATTATTATGACAAGATTAACGTTCATCAAGACTAAAGTTCATCAAGAGTAACTTAAGTAGCTCTTGATGAACTTGTTACTTTAATCATGATGAACTATTTGGGGGGTGGGTTTTTTTGGATACCGCCAAGGCGGGCGAGAGCTGATGGCTGTTATTTTGAAAAGTAGTGTGTGGATTGTTGAAATTTGTTGACATTGATCAAGATAGTTATTATTAAAAAATTTGTGATTTTCTTTGTGGATTGTCAGATGACTTGCGATCTTCAAAATAATTGCTACCCTATAGATAGGGTGTAAGGCGAAGCCAAGGAGGCTTCTTTTTTAGTAATAAGTTCATCAAGAGTTATGCAGTTTCAAAGATTTGAAGATATCAAAGCATGGCAAGAATCACGAATATTAGTGAGTTTAATATTCAAATATTTTAGTGATTTAAGAGACTTTGATTTTAAACGTCAATTATTTAGGGCGACTTTATCTACTATGAATAATATTGCAGAGGGTTATGAGCGCAGAAGTAATAAGGAGTTTGCTCAATTTTTGTTTATTTCAAAAGGCTCTTGCGGTGAGGTGAGATCGATGATGTACGCTGCTATGGATTTAGGGTTCATAAACCAAGCGCAGTTTGACGAAGTGTATAATCAGTCAATTCTATTATCAAAAATTACTTCAGGACTAATTAAATTCATTCGCAACTCTTGATGAACTTTTATCTTGATGAACTATATATATGAAAGTCATCCCCACCACAGCAATAATAGGCCTCGACGCACTCGGTGTTGGGGTTGAGGCGGACATGGGTTTTGGGAAACCGGCTTTTTATGTTGTTGGATTGCCTGATGCGGCGGTGCAGGAGGCGAGGGAGAGGGTGAGGAGTGCGCTTAAAAGTATCGGAAATGCAATTGGGAGGCCAAGAGTTACGGTTAATCTGGCACCGGCGGATTTGCGGAAGGGTGGGTCGGGGTATGATTTGCCGATCGCGATAGCTTTAATGTCGCGAAATAATGATTTGCTGGAGCCAAAAGATAATTGGCCGGTACTTGTTGGCGAGCTTGCTTTGAATGGAGATCTTAGACCTGTTCATGGTGCTTTGTCATCGGCGATGTATGCGGTGGAGCATGAGTCGAAGGCTATAATTTTACCGGATGAGAATGCTAAAGAAGCTGCGTTGGTGCATGGGGTGACAGTATACCCGGCTAAGACTCTGAGAGACGTTGTAGATCATCTTAGAGGTGAGAAGTTGATAGAAGCGCATGAAACGATTGAGTTTGAGGGTGTACTCGAGGATGCGATGGCGTTGGATTTTGCGAGTGTACGCGGGCAAGAGCAAACAAAGCGCGCGCTCGAGATCGCGGCGGCGGGCGGGCATAATGTTTTGCTAACCGGGCCGCCCGGATCGGGGAAGACTATGCTCGCGAGAGCTTTCCCGGGGATTATGCCTCGCTTAACTCGCGATGAAGCACTGGAGGTTACGCGGATACATTCGGTTGCCGGAGTTTTGCCGAGAGATGGAATTTGTAAGTTGCGTCCGTTTAGAACTCCGCATCATACGGCCAGCGGAGCGGCGCTTGTGGGAGGCGGAACTATTCCGAAACCGGGAGAAATCTCTTTGGCGCATCGGGGAGTTTTGTTTTTGGATGAGTTTCCCGAGTTTTCTCGGCAGGTTTTGGAGAATCTACGTCAGCCGTTAGAGGATGGGATGGTATCCGTATCGCGAGCGCAGGGAACTGTAACTTACCCGGCGCGGTTTACTTTGATAGCGGCGATGAATCCTTGCCCGTGCGGATATTTCGGCGACCCGGAACGGGCATGCTCGTGCGCGCCTCAGCAGGTTATCCGCTACGCAAAGAGAGTGAGTGGGCCGCTGATGGATCGGATCGATCTAAAAGTGTCTGTACCGCGTGTGCCGACAGAACATTTGATGCAGATTTCGTCCGGAGAATCATCAAAAATTATCAGAGCTCGTGTGCAGGCGGCTCGTGATAGGCAGGTTTCCAGGCAAGGCACAACCGGAGTGACAACAAATGCCGAGTTATCCAGCGAGCAAGTGCGAAAAAGTTTTAAGCAAAGTGATGAAGCGAAAAAGTTGATGAGGCAGGCCACGGATAAGTTTCACCTTTCCGCCAGATCGTACTTTCGCGTACTCCGCGTGGCAATCACAATCGCGGATTTAGCATCATCCGAATCAATCGAAGCTAATCATGTTGCGGAGTCACTTCAGTATCGGCAACAAGACTCCTCCGAAGGATACTAACTGAATGATCGTAACCCTGGAGTTTGTGTCGTTCATAACGTTCATAACGTTCATAACGAGTTAATGATGTTGATATAAATGAGAAATTAGATTGTTTATAACGAGTTAATGTAGTGTAAAAAGTAAAATGTATGAAGTTTAATAGAGTGGAGGATATAAGGGCTTGGCAAAAATCAACGGATTTAGTCGTAAATATTTATAATACGTTTTATTTCTGTAAAGATTATTCATTTAAAGATCAAATTGAAAGAGCTGCTGTCTCCGTACCGAATAATATCTCAGAGGGATTCGAGAGAGGATCGAACAAAGATTTTGTTAGGTTTCTATTTATTGCAAAGGCCTCATGTAGTGAAGTTAGATCGATGTTATTGTTAGCTTTGCGATTAAATTATATCAATGAATCACTATATGAAATTTTATATGATGATGCGGACCATATAATTAAGATGATTTCAAAAATAATTACTAACATTAAATCACCATTCAAACCACCTTAACTCGTTATAAACGTTATAAACGTTATAAACGTGCAACGCATCGCGTTGCGCAAAGAATCAAGCGCGCAAATTATTATTATATATATGTCTACAACAAGTACAACATCATCTAAAAAAGATTTTAAGAAAATGAGTTTTCGGGATTTAGTGGTTTGGCAGCAATCGTACGATTTTGCCAAGGGAGTGCATGCATTAACCAGGCAATTGCCTCAGGAGGAGAGGTATGCACTTACATCACAGTTAACCCGAGGTGCATTTTCGATGCCGGTGCAGATTGCGCAGGGTCAGCGTAAATGGGCTAAGGCGGATTTTGTTAAGCACTTGAATTATGCAAGAAACAGTTCGTTTGAGTGCGAAACTTATTTACTGCTAATCGCGGATTTGTTTTCTGAGTTTAAGGATGAGGCGGAGAAATTAGTGGAAGCAAATACTATCATCCAAAAGATGTTATCTGCTCTCATTTATACTATCGAGCACCCAAAAAATAAAAATTACGAATCTAAAAAAGAAACTGTCGAAGAGCCACAGATTGTGGCTGTAACAGCTTAAAATTACTTATCATTGCGCGCTTGATTCTTTGCTAAGATAAGCTAAATTTCTGTAATTTTGTTAGTGGTTTAACATAAACGTGGACAACTTCATTGACAACATTGGTAGTGACTGGTAGTTTTGCTTGGCAATAATTAAAAGTCGAACTTATTTTTATTCGCTTAGTTAACACATTTTTTGGCTATTTGCCCGCGGAAGTATCTCGTTTTTAGCTAGATTGTGCGTTAATTTGGGGGTTTCTATTTCTAGTAAAACACCATCACCATTTTGGATCGCAATCGGTATACATTTTTTTCGAATTATTCGTGCCACAAAAAAGGCGCTTGAGTATTTTTTTGTAAAAATAATTTTTGAAGCTTTAAGGCCCATTGGGCGCATCGTTTTGCGTTTTTTTATTTTGCCAATTTATACATTGTTTGTAATGAGCAGATTAAAAATAAATCGTTTAGCTTTGCCGGCACGTGGTTTTGCTTTGTTTTTAGTAACAAATAAATATCTATTTCATTTTTCACTCATTCTTGCGGCAACCGGTACCGTTTATACAAACTTACAAACGCAACAAGCTTTGGCTCATGACGCCGGTCAACAGAGTTTGCTTTATACAATGATGACTAACGGCGAAACGGAAATCGTTAAAGAAGAAATTCGTTTTGATGAAACAACTCCGGATTCTCAGCGTTTGGCCATGGGAACCATAGAAGCTATTCCGCATATTGATTTTGATTATTCCAATGATGAAGATGATTCGTTATTAAGCAATCAACAAATGCCGGGTACTTTGGTTTTGCGTCCAATCGATCAAGAAGAAGAAGCTAAAAATAATGTTGTTAAGCGAGTAAGATCCGGTGTAGAGACGTATACGGTAAAAGCGGGTGATAGCTTGGGAACAATTGCCAGAGATCATGATATTGATGTTGGTACAATTTTGTTTGCCAACAATTTATCGGAAAGACAATATATAAGGCCCGGTGATCAGCTTAAGATTTTACCGGTATCGGGCGTATTGGTTGCTGTTAAATCCGGCGATACTTTGGGCGCCATAGCTTCAAAATATAATGGAGACTTGGAAGAGATAATGACAGCCAACCAACTTGCCGATGAGATTGTGCCGGTTGGCAAAGAGCTTATTATACCTGGCGGTGAACCTCCAAAAATTGTACAAGAGCGTGTTATAGCGGTAAGCCGTGATCAATTACGCGAACCGGGCGTAACGCAATACAGCGCGCCATCGGCATCCAATGTGAATGTAAATAAACCGGCGGATGTAACGGAACAGGTGATTACAACAAAATTATTGTGGCCAACCAGCGGGCATGTAATTACACAATATTATGGATGGCGTCATACAGGTTTGGATATTGATGGCGATTACACATCTCCATTATACGCGTCAGAAGATGGTGTGGTTGAAATATCAGGATGGAATTCGGGTGGTTACGGTTTGCAGGTTTTGATTAGGCATCCAAACGGAATGAAGACTCGTTACGCGCACGCTTCTAAATTATTCGTTAAAGCCGGCGATGCGGTGAAACGCGGGCAGGTTATTGCCATGATGGGCTCAACCGGGCGCTCGACAGGTTCGCATATTCACTATGAGGTGATTGTGAATGGCTCTAAGGTGAATCCGCTTCTATATATACGGTAAAATCAAATAGCAAATGGCAAATAGCAAGAGTAAACATAAGAAACTCTTGCTATTTGTTATTTGCTATTTGCAATAAATATGAGTTGACAAAATGCGTCATTTTGCTATAGTCCACAAATTATGGAACCAACAATAAATGAATTACCCGGCTCAAAAGTTGAACTAAAATTCACTGTTACGCCGGAAGAAGTTAAGCCTTATCTCGATGTGGTTGTTGAGGAGGTTGGTAAGGAAAAAACTATACCGGGATTTCGCCCGGGTAAAGCTCCTAAAGAAGAAATTATTAAAGTTCTTGGCGGAGAGATGCAACTATGGCAATTGGCCTTAGAGCGTATTGTTCGCACGTGGTTTGTTAAAACCGTTTTAGATAAAGGCTATGAAACAATCGGTTCGCCGGAGATTGCTGTAGATCAATTAACTCCCGGGCAGGATGTTAAATTTACTTGCACCGTAGCTATCATGCCTACTATCCGCAAAGCGCATGAGGTTGCAGAGCCTTTTGTAAAAATGGATGTAAAGGATGTAAAGGATGAAGAGGTTGAGAAGGCTATCGAGGAATTGCGCGCTATGCGCCGTAAGGAAGTAGCCAGCATTAAACCGTCTCAAAAAGAGGGAATGGTTTTAGTTGATATGGAAATGAAGAAAGATGGCGTATTGCTCGAGGGCGGGCAAGCAAAGGATTATAAAATTTATTTGAATGAGAATCATTATATTCCCAAACTCGCGGAGCAATTGCTGGGAGTAAACAAAGGCGATAAGAAAACTTTTACACTTCCATTTCCGGCCGATCATTTTGAGAAGTTGTATGCAGGGAAGGATATTGATTTTGAAGTTGATGTTAAAGAAGTTTACGAGATTCAATTACCCGAGGTAAATGATGAGTTTACTAAGAGCTTGGGAATTGAAACCGTAGAGGCTTTGAAAGATGTTTTACGCCAAAACATGAAGTCTGAAAATGAGCGTAGAGCACTCGAAGTTGCGGAAATTGAACTGTTGGAAACCTTGGTAGAAAAGAGCTCGTTTACAGAAGTTCCGGAAATCTTGCTTAAAGAAGAAACTCGCAGAATGTTTGAGGAAATGAGACACGATATCGAACAGCGCGGAGGTAAGATGGAGGATTATCTCACGAGCATCAAGAAATCAGCCGATGAGTTTAAGATTGATATGTTGCCAACGGCAGAGAAGCGTGTGAAGACGGCTGTTTATGTTAAGCATATAGCTAAAGAGAATGATCTTACTGTTTCCGATGAAGAGTTGGATATGGAAATTGATAAAGTTTTGGAGCAAGCTAAAGATCAGGATCAAGAAGTTAAGGATCGCATTACTTCCCCGGAATATCGCGAGTATGTGCAGGCAATGATGCGTAATCGTAAAACTCTAGAGTTTTTAAAAGAGAAAGGTATCAAAGAATACAAAACTTGGTTAGAAAAGTTTGCCAAAGAAGAAGCGGAACATGCGGCAAAGCACGGCGGGCATGTGCATGGGCCGGATTGTAATCACTAGATTAGCTGATCCCACTTCGCTAAAGCTTCGAGGGACACGTAGCGGATAGCTAAACAAAAATAAATTAAGGAATGAAGTATTGAAAAAATGAAGGAATGAAATACTTCGCACCATGCTAAGGATAAAAAATAGATTAACAAAATTGAAATTAAAAACCTCGGGGAATTTCCGAGGTTTTTTGTATTATGGCCGGCTCTGATTTTCTTGTTCCATCAATTTAACGTAACCGAGTTCTATGATTTGTTGTTTCTCGCAACCAAGTTTTGCCAAGAGCTCTTCAAGTTTTTTAAGATAAACATCCTTGTTATCTGATTCGGATTCGGGAATTTCTACAGCTACTTCAACAAAAGAACCAAGATCTCTAATCTGATCGTAATTTATTTCATAATTTTGAAACTTATAAGCATCTCTAACTTTATCTATTTCTACTACGTATATATAACCGCTGTTTGTAAGAATATCTTCCATTAAATCGGGTTCACTTAGTGGCAGATCTATATCATGCCAAGCGACATCCTTTCCTTGTGATTTGGTTTTGAACGATAGGATGGCGCCGTTATCTTTACGACGGATTCTAAGAACGAGGATTCTTTCTATATCAGAGGCATGCTTTAGATATGTATCAATTTGGCGCTCTCCCATGGAAATTATTTTTAAATCAGATAATGAATTAAGGTTTTCTTGGAAAACCTCTTTGTTTTCTATGCGTGCTCGAAGTTCTATTTCCATATTAATCATTTATTAACGATTGAATTTCTTTTAAGGCATCAGATACTAAAAAATTTTCTACACTCATTGTGGTTTTATCATTTTCTTCTTGCAAACAAAGACGTACTTGATATTGTTTATCGGCTCGTTGCTCTAAACGGATGCCGTAAAACTGTTCTTCACAGCTACCATCTTGATCGCGAGGACAACCACGGCACATACTTGCCAGTTTTAGATCGCGCATTTGCTTAAAAGCAATTTCGTATCCATCGGGCAGGCGATATACGGTGGAACAAGATGATGAACCAACGTTAGCTTTGCGTAAAATTTCTTCCGCACCTAAGCTTTTTAGAATATCTCGAATAGCGAGAATTGATTCCATTCCGTTTCCCAGATCATTTAAAAGCCGGAGAGGAATATGATGACTTCGAGACCAGTCGATGACTTTTTTAACGCGCGGCATATCGGCGATGGTGCTTATGACTGTATTGATTTTAACTTCAGCGCCAAGTTCTTTCGCGCGTAAAATACTGGCAAGTTCTTGTTGTACCTGATTATGTGCCCATGTTAATGATGGCAGACGTTTTTTTCCGCTTGTTCTGGATACCCCGCGCCCTTCTTGAGTGGCGAGAAAATCTTCCGCTTCAACTGAATGAACGGAAAAGTTATAACTTTCTAATCCAGCTTCGGAAAGCCTTTCCAATTCTTCGGCGTTGAATTGGCCGTTAGTGGTTGTTTTAACTTCCAATCCCATTGCTACCAAACCCGCGGTGATTGTGGCGAGTTCGGGATTTTTTGTGGGCTCTCCTCCGGTATAATGGATTTCTTTAATCTTTGGTAAAGCTTTTTTTAAAGCAAGAATAACTTGTTGCAATTCAGGACCCCAAGACATATCAGCATTATCCCGGCTGCCTTCGCTGTGGCAAAATGAACATCGCCAGGGGCATTTATCGGTGACTTTAATACGAAGCGCTTGCTCACGGCTTAGTATAAAAGGTGATTCTCCAAATGGTGATTGCATAAATTTATAAATATTATATACAAAAAACCGCCTTATTAATAGGCGGTAGGAAAAAGGAGTTTTATTTCTTCACGATGCCTTGGTAATACCAAGGGGCTAGTAACAGCTTTTTTTAGCGGCAACCAGACTACTTCGAGTACTTCGTTTGGATCGATTGGTTTTTGTTCAGGTGCTTTGGTATATCCAATATAGCTGTGATAGATAAAGTGCTTATCGGGCTTTATGGATTCGCTGATAAATGCAAAACGCAGATTGTGAACTTTTCCACCCGTCTCTTCTTTGAATTCGCGTTTAGCGCAATCGATTAACGTTTCACCGAATTCCAGGTGACCACCGGGTATTGTTAGAAAATCTGGAAATTTCTTGGTTCTAACCAGACAAATTCGATTTTGATCATCTAGAGAAAAAACCCCCACCGCAACTTCGATCTTTTTAGTCATTATTACATCTCCCAATCAATAGGTGTTTCTTACAGTGTATTTGATTAAATGTCAATACCGGATTAGAGTATTATGTTTAAAAATAGTGTTTATATAGCTAAAAGTTTGTAAAGAATAATGAAAGAAAAATATAAAAATGAAGGAATGAAGGTATGAAACACTTCGACGATGCTAAGGATAAAAATAAATAAAAAATTGAAATTAAAAACCTCGGATAATATCTGAGGTTTTTAATAAATTATTAATTAATAAATAATTAAAATAAATCATACCGCTCGCTTTATTATTTATTATTTATTAATTAATTAATAAAGTTCTGTTTTTGGCGCAAAGTCCGCAAAAATGCTATAGTGCCACAGCAAATATTTATGACAGATAAGGTTCAAGCTAAAAAATCTGATAACTCCAATCAACAATTGGAGGATATTTTACTGGAAAGCATAAATCGGACCAAAGAAATGAAATTAGTGCCCGGAATTGAGGAGTTTGATGGGGTTACATCCATAACTCAGCTGGTTAATTTGATTATTGTTAAGGCTTGGGAGGCAAAAGCTTCGGATATTCATATTGATCCAACCAGTGAATCATTGATTATTAGGTATCGAATAGATGGAATTGTTTATGATATTTTGAATTTACCAAAAGATGATCAACCTCTTATTATTACACGCATAAAAGTTCTTTCGGGTTTAAGGACAGATGAGCATTCAATGGCTCAAGATGGGCGTTTTAAAATTGTGGAAAATGGCATTAGTATTGATTTGCGTGTTTCGATTGTACCAACTTACAGTGGAGAAGATGTTGTGATGCGTTTGTTGGTTGGGGAGGCGCGTTTGATTAGTTTGGATGATTTGGGTTTTGCGGACCGTGATTTGCAGATTATTAATCATTATATTAATCGGCCTCATGGAATGATTTTGGCTACGGGGCCAACCGGTTCGGGTAAAACCACAACTTTGTATTCCATATTGCAAATTTTAAATAAACGAGAAGTTTCCATTGTTACCATCGAAGATCCAATCGAGTATTCGGTGCAGGGGATAACTCAAATACAGGTAAACACACAAACCAATTTAACTTTTGCCGCCGGTTTAAGGTCTATTGTGCGCCAAGACCCTAATATTATTATGGTTGGTGAAATTCGCGATAACGAGACATCGGGGATTGCTGTTAATGCGGCCATGACGGGCCACTTATTGCTTTCCACCATTCATACCAATGACGCCGCAACCACCTTGCCACGTTTGTTGGACATGGGAATTGAACCGTTTTTAATTGCCTCAACCGTAAATATCGCAATAGGCCAAAGGTTGGTTCGCAGGCTTTGTGAAAAATGCAGAACGCAATATTCTCCAACAAAAGATGAACGTGAAGCCCTGGTGGGAGTTATACCCGAGAAATTGCTGGTTACACTCGATAAAGCTTGGCGTGCAGAGGGTTGTGAGGCTTGTAATCATACGGGTTACGCGAAACGGGTTGGAATATACGAGGTTTTAGAAATCAATGAAGCTGTAAAGCGGTTAATAATGCGCAGGGCCAGTGCGGATGAGATACAAAAGGCCGCGCAAGAGAGCGGAATGACAACAATGCTAGAGGATGCTTTTGTAAAGGCTGTAAATGGTATTACTTCTTTAGAAGAAATGCTTAGGGTTATTCGAGATTAATATGAAGAAAACAATTTCCAAAAAACCGAATACGCCAAATACACCAAAGCCTTTTATGCTGAGTCTTTCGGCAAAGGATAAAATTGTTTTTGCAAAACATTTGGCGAGCATGTTGGATGCGGGGATACCTTTGCATGAGGCATTGAATATCTTAAAAGAGCAAATAGATCAATCAACTTTGAAATATATAATCAGTGTCGCGATAGCGGATTTGGCCGATGGACTACCGCTTCATACTTGTTTTGCCAAATTTCCTAAAATATTTGATTCTTTCTTTGTTAACTCAATAAGTGTTGGTGAGACATCGGGGACTTTATCGGATACGTTGCGTTACATGTCGATTCAATTGGAAAAATCACAAGAGGTTAAAAGCAAAGTAAGATCCGCATTGTTATATCCGGTTATTGTATTTATGGGTTCAATTGGTATAGCTATTTATTTAGCTTTTTTCATGTTGCCCAAGATTTTGCCATTATTTACCACACTAAATGTACAATTACCTCCTACCACACGAGCTTTGCTGGCAATAAGTGCGTTTATGACCTCTTATTGGCCGTTTGTTGTGGTGGGTATTGTGTTTGTTGTGGTGGCGTTTTCTTTAATGATGCGTATTAACGTTGTCAGTTATACATTTTATAAGTTTATTTTATATATACCGGTTTTAAATACACTTTTTAGAGAGATGGAGACCGCGCAATTTTCACGAATCTTGGGAACGCTGCTATCGAGCGGTGTCGCGATTGTGCCGGCATTAAAGGTTACGGCAAATTCTATCGATAATCCTGTTTATAGAAAAGAGTTGGAAATAATTACCGTTGCGGTTGATAGAGGTGAAACAATAGGGGAGGAATTGCAAAGGCATCCTTTGTTGTTTTCCAGAATCGCCGCAAGTATGGTTGGTGTTGGCGAAAGAACCGGTAAACTTTCCGAAAGTCTTATATCCATGGCGGAATTTACGGAAAAAGAGGTTGATGGTATTACACAAAATTTTTCCACTTTAATCGAGCCGGTTACTTTAATGCTTGTTGGTTTGTTGGTGGGGTTTGTGGCACTTTCCATAATCACTCCCATATATCAGATTACTCAGGGTATTCATATGTAAATTATGAAAAAATTTAAAGGAATGACTCTGGTAGAATTGCTAATTGTGTTAGGTTTGATGGGGGCTTTGGTTGGTTTAACCGCGGCAATTAGTAACACTTCTATTAGAAGCAGTGAATTTGACAGAGTACTTGATGCTACGAGAGGCGAGATTTACGCTGCGCAATCGGATACAATAGCGGGTACTTATGACTCGGCATGGGGAGTGGCATTTTTCTCTAACGAAATAGTTAGATATAAAGGAGATGATTACGTAAGCAGGGATCCGCAATTTGATTTAGTAACAAATTTTAGCAATCAAGTAACCTTAACAGGGGCTGATGAAGTTGCCTTTACACGGCCTTATGGAGTTCCGGTAACAGCAGTAGATTTATTATTAACTGATGGCATGCGTCATAAATCGGTCACGATTAGCAGTATTGGAACCATAGAAATTAAATAATATGAAAAAGAATAAAAAATACCAATTAAAAAAATTGATTGGACAATCATTGATCGAGGTTATTTTGGCTGTTGCTTTGCTGGCAATTTTTGCTTCCTCTTTGTCGGTTTATCTAAATAATCAATTGGCCTATATGACAAGAGGGCAAAATGCTTTGGAAGCGATTTATTTGGCGCAAGAGGGTTTGGAGGCATCCAGATCCATCCGAGATATGGGTTGGGAGTATTTAGCAACCGGCACTCATGGGCTTGTTTACAGCGGAGAGTGGAATTTTGCCGGAACAGAAGAGGGCGTTGGAAAGTTTACAAGGAAAATTTTAATTGATGACATTAGCGAGAATGAACGCAGTGTAATATCGTGGGTTACATGGCCGGGGACTACGGCTTTACGATCTATTATGCTTGCGACAAATTTATCGAATTGGAGAGAAATAGTTGAGCCTCTACTGGAGGGCGATTGGGGCTATCCTACAACTTTGGGTTCTGTTGATTTGGGCCCCGGTAATACGCCAACCGGTTTGGTAGTGAGAAATGGTATATTGTATATGTCGGCTCAAGCTTCTTCTGCCGCCAAACCCGATTTTTTTGTAGTTGATGTATCAAATGGAATTAGCCCTGTTATTGTTGGTCAAATTGATACATCGCCGGGTTTAAATGGTGTTGATGTTGCGGGTGATTTTGTTTTTTTAGCCAATCAAGATGCATCCAATCAACTACAGATTGCCAATATTAGCGATCCGAATAATCCATACCTGATAAGTTCTTACAGATTAATAGGTAACACATCACAAGCTTTGGCAATAGCCGCTACCGGTACAACTGTGTTTATTGGCACGGCCAACGACGCCGGATCGGAACTATATACGATTAATGTTTCCAATCCTTCAACACCAAGTGTATTAAATAATTTGGAAATTGGCGCTGATGTAAATAATATTTTTATTAATGGTGATACATTATACTTAGCAACAAGCCAAGATGATAATGAAGTTGTAATATTAGATATATCAAATCCTGCCAATCCAACGGTTACAGCATCTTTAAATCTACCAAATACCAATGATGCTTTGAGTGTTTTTGTAAACTATCAAGACAATCGTTTATATGTTTCGAGAAAAGCGGATGGTACAGCAAATTCTCCGGAAATTGTGATTTATAATGTTACAGATAAGAATAATCCGCAATTGTTGGGATCTATGGAATTTAGTAATGATGTATATTCAGCATACGCGGCCGATGGTTTAATGTTTATTGCCACTTCTTACAGCTCACAAGAATTTCAGGTATACAGAGCTTCGGATCCCGCTAATCTTATGTACTGGACCGGTTTGAATTTTCCGCAATTGGCGGTTGATATGGATCTGGAAAATAACACAATCTATATGTCTATTAGATCCAACGATGCTTTGAGGATAATAACTTCACAATAATTATGCGCAGTTCGGTAAAATCCGGTTTCACACTTATAGAAGTTTTAATTTACACAGCCATGGTTGGCCTGGTTATGTTGGGAGTTATTATGCTTGCTTCGGTTACTTTAACCGTAAGGAGTAAAGTAAGGGCATCAATAATCCTCGAAGAAAATTATCGTTTTACGATGAGCAGAATAACAACAATGGTTAATCAAGCGGAGGATATTACATCGCCTTTAGTCGGTACAAATTCCGAAGAGATTGTTTTAAGCATGAAAGAATCCGCCCTAAGCCCTACAGTTATTAACGTTCAAGATGGAGTTATTTATGTACAACAAGGGGTTGGGCAACCCATGCCTTTAACATCCGAAGAGGTTGATATTCAAGATTTTCAAATTTTTAGAGTAAGTTCTACCGCGCCAATGGTGCGCATGGTGGTTTATGGCAAATTGCGCGGAGCAGACAGCTCTTACCCGGATTTAACGGTTACAACAACAGCTGTAATTAGAAAGTAAATATGAAAATAGGTTTATTTGCACATAAGGCGCCAGGGCAGGTTATGATAACCTCCATATTAATTTTGGGATTTTTAACTTTAACTGCAGTTACCATCGGAATAACAGCTATCGCAAGAGAAACGCAATCAACATTGGCCATAGAAAATAAAGCTTTAGCCTCGGCGGCCGCCACTGCTTGCGCGGAGCAGGCAATAGATAGGTTGGGTAGAGATGAAACTTATAGCGGTAATGAAGTTTTGGCTGTTGCCGATATGGAATGTACAATAAGGCCAATATTGTTTAACGCAAATATTTGGACAATAGAAACTTATTCAGAGGTAAATAAACAAATCGCAAGGTATCGCATCTTGTTAAGTGGCAGAGCGCCTGTGTTGATAAACTCCTGGGAAGAAGTAGCCACTTTTTAGTGGAAGTATGATATACTCTCGTAGCTAGTAATTAATTTAGGAGGGACGTAAATTAATACCGTTCTTTCATTAAAAAGTTTTATTTATGAAACACACATTCAAAAGTGGTTTTACATTAATCGAGTTGCTCATTGTTATCGCTTTGATAGCAGTGTTAGCAGGTGCCGTTATTATAGCTTTAAATCCCGCACGTCAATTCCAACAAGCTCGCAATTCCGAGCGCTGGAGTCACGTATCAGTTTTGTCGAATGCAATTCAACAAAATATGGCAGAAAATAGAGGTACATGGACATGTGACGATGCAATTCCTACTTCGACCACACCTATTCATTCAACATCAACGCCTGATGGTTACGATCTTTGTTCTTGCTTGGTACCAAATAATTTAGCGGCAATGCCTTTTGATCCAATTGATCAAAATACATACTATTTCGATAGTTGTTCAGATTATAATACTGGTTATACAATTGAAATGAACACAACGACAAATCGTATAACAATAGCAGCGCCTCAAACTGAAATGGAAGGGGTAGATGATATTACAGTAACTCAATAGTTTTTAAGAGTTAGATAAAACAGCCTCGAAATGGGGTTGTTTTTTTATTTTGCACAACTTACCCTCTTGACATACATTACTGGCTATGGCACGGGTATTACATGATTAAATTACAAATAATAAATAACAAATAATAAAGCGAGCGGTATCAATTAATTTACAAATTACAAAAAAATCGTAGGGCGCGAATCTCGTATTCGCCCGTGCTATCGCTGAAAGCGGAACTAAATATTAAACTACAAATTACAAATACCAAATAATAAATAGCAAATAATAAAGCGAGCGGTATCAATTTATTTTATTAATTTAAAAAGAAGTCATATGAAGGAAAATATTGCGGTGGAGAAGAGCTATGCTTTTGCTTTGAAAGTTGTTAAGATTAATTACTATTTAATTGATAAAAAAAGAGAGTTTGTATTGTCGAAACAGATGTTAAGGAGTGGAACCTCGATCGGTGCCAATTTGGAAGAGGCTGCCGGTGCGCAATCAAGAGCGGATTTTATACATAAAGTTCACATTGCCTTGAAAGAGACCAGAGAAACTGATTATTGGATAAGGTTGATAAGAGATTCGGAACTGTTATCTTTGGAAGAAGCTGAATTATTAAGAGAAGATTGTGTTGAAATTGTTAAGATACTTACAAAAACGTTAAAAACATGTAAAACTAATGACTCAAATAAATTACAAATCACAAATAACAAATAATAAAGCAATATGTTGATATTAAATATTATATAATCCCATCTACTCGCTTTGTTATTTATTATTCATAATTTGTTATTTAAATAAGATCCGCTCGCTTTGTTATTTATTATTTGTTATTTATTAATTAAATATAATTATGTTAGATAAGTTGAAAAAGTACTTCGGCTACGACGAGTTCAAGCCACTTCAGAAAGAAGTGATCGATCATGTTATGTCGGGGCGTGAGGGTTTGGTTTTGATGCCTACGGGCGGGGGGAAATCGCTTTGCTATCAGTTGCCGGCTTTGGAGATGGCGGGGATTACGATTGTGGTTTCACCGCTTATTGCACTCATGAAAGATCAGGTAGATGCGCTTAGGGCGAACGGGATACCGGCGGCATACATCAATAGTAGTTTGGATTATGCGGAGATTGCCAAAGTTGAGCGTGCGGCGCAGAGCGGGGAGATTAAGCTGTTGTATTTGGCACCCGAGAGGTTGGCGATTCCAAGGGTACAGGAGTTTTTAGTGAGCTTAAAAGTGAGCTTGTTTGCGGTGGATGAGGCGCACTGTATAAGTGAGTGGGGGCATGATTTTAGGCCGGATTACCGCAATTTGAGGGCTGTGCGCGAGCTTTTTCCGTGCGCGCCGGTATTGGCATTAACTGCGACGGCAAATAAGCGGGTAAAGGAAGATATTTTGGATCAATTAAAATTGCGGGATGCAAAAGTTTTTCAATCCAGTTTTGACAGGCCAAATTTGAGTTACAGGGTAATGCCAAAAAAACAGGTTTTGCAAAAGCTTGTTAGATTTTTACAAAATGATCCGAATCAATCGGCTATTATTTATTGTTTATCACGTAAGCGAACAGAGAAGATGGCAGCAGATTTAAAGGCTAATGGGATTAATGCCGCGTTTTATCATGCGGGTATGGAGGCGGATAGGCGATCCAGAGTTCAAGAAGCTTTTATTAAAGATAAAGTAAGTGTGATTTGCGCCACTATCGCTTTCGGGATGGGAATCGATAAGCCGGATGTAAGGCTTGTGGCGCACGTGGATATGCCAAAATCGGTTGAAGGATATTATCAGGAAACCGGGCGTGCCGGGAGAGATGGCTTGCCCAGTAAGTGCATTTTGTTTTTTTCTAAAGGAGACATGTTTAAGCACGAATATTTTATTCGTATGATGGATAGCGCGCTTGAGCAAACCAGGGCTAGAAAACAATTACAAGATGTTGTGGAGTATGGAGAGCTTAAGAATTGCCGTAGAAGTTATCTTTTAGAGTATTTTGGTGAAGAATATAGCAAAAACAATTGCGGAGGTTGTGATGTTTGTGTGCCGGTTGTTGCCGAGAAAACTTTTTCGGCAGGTGCGGAAGTTGAAAGTTTTGATGAAGAGCTTTTCGAGATTTTGAGAGGATTGCGCAGAGAGATTGCAGAAGGCAGGGGAGTTCCGCCGTATGTTATTTTTGGCGATAAGAGCTTGCAACAGATGGCGCTGTATTATCCGCAAAGCGAGGAGAGTATGGGGCAGATATTTGGTGTGGGAAAAGAAAAGTTGGCACAGTATGGCGAAGAGTTTTTGACCTATATCAAAGCTTATTGCGAAGATAAGGATCTGCAGGAAAATATGCCCCAGTTTGTGGAATCGCGAACGATTTTTAAGACGGCTGTTAGTTCGACCGTGATGATGAGCGTGGATTTGTTTAATAAGAAAAAATCGTTAGATGAAGTTGCCAATTTAAGAGGTTTAAAACCGTTAAGTGTTTTGGAACATTTGGAAAAAGCATTGGATAGCGGTGTAAACGTGGATGCTTCGCATTTAACCTTTAATGAAGACAGGCTTATAGCGATTGTAGAAGCTTTTAAAACTTCAGGTGGTTATTTACTCAGCCCGGTAAAGGAAAAACTGGGGGATGATTTTGGTTATGATGAGTTGAGATTGGCGAGACTTATTATTAAATCACAAATAACAAATGATAAATAATAAAGCGAGCGGAGGGATGCGGATAATGAATAATGCATGATGCATGGTGCATAATATCGAATCACGAATTACGGACTTTGAATAATGATTGGGTAGGGGCAATACCTTGCGGCGCCCTTCGTAGTCGAATGACGTAGTGGGGTGTTTGCCCGCGCTTACGCTGAAAGCGGAACTGAATAACTAATAATAAATTGCAAAAAATAAATAATAAAGTTTAAGGATTAAGGATTAAGGATCCAGATTGCTTATTGATAATTTACAGTTTGATTATGTTTTATTATGTAGTGAAGATTATTTAAGATACTTAAAAAGTATATAGTATAGTGTTTACTATATACTATAAAATAGATTTATATATTTTGAAAAATCAGATTGTAGTGGCGTCGATTTTATTATATCTCCAGGTAGAGTTGGATAGGAGGTAATTATCTATTTCACGCCTATAATTTTAATTCCAAGTAAAATCTTAATCGGCAAAAATTTACACAAAGCTCGTCGTAGACTTTTGGGGAGGATGTTGAGGAGTGACTCGAGAGCAATTAAGGCAGATGTTGGGCAGGGGAGGTGGTAGCCTTTGGCGCCGATTAGGTTGTAGATTTTGCGGAAGCCGGTAGTTCGGAAAAGATCGCGGAGCTCGCGGTTGGTATATTCATGAAGATGAAAACCTGTTGCTTCATCATCGAAGTATTTTGAGATGTCGTGTGGGCCATTGAAGCGGTGAGGTGTCTCGAGAACATATCTTCCGCCTTTTTTTAGAGTTACGAAGACGTTTCTAAGTTGCTCTTCCGCATCATCAGGATGGAGATGTTCCATGAGCTGGGTACTGTAAGCGATGTCGACGGAGTTTTTTGGAGCGGGTATGGAGATGCCATTGGAGATGATGAGCTCGCAATTCTTAGGGATTGGTCCGAGAGCAGTCGCGAATTCTTTGGATACATCTATTGCGATAGTTTTTTTAACCAAAGCAGAAATTCCACGGATCGTGGCCAGATTACCGGCGCCGACTTCTAAGTAGGTTGTATCTTTTTGTAAAAACGGGCGGAGGGTTCGGACTGTTGCTTTGAGATAAGCCTCGTTTACTGTGCGGGGGTTGGTTTTTAGGGATGGGACTTTTGTGTAGAGCTCATCGTAGAGTTTGCGATATAAAATAAGACGCTCGGAGCGAGATGCGGAGCGGAGTTGGGTAGCGAGATGTTTTTCGAGTTTGTAGTGATCTATTAGATGCTTGGGAATGGTTTTGCTCATGGGGAGATTGTAGCATGCTGTGGGGGAGAGGCTCAATTGATGTGCGATGTGAGAGGGTTGACAAAATGGCTAATTTGTGCTATTATTTCACATCAACTCGTAAAAGTTTTGAGGTTCTTTCCAACAGGAGAAGCGGAACATGAAGTCATTTTTTAAGAGTCTGGTCCAGTTCCTTGCGGGTTTGGCAGTGGGCTGTGTGGTTTGGTACGCGGTGTGGCATTATTATGGGTACACAGAGGTGACTGCCACATTCGACGGTTCCAAGATCGATGGTGCGCTGGTATACATCGATGGCAAGCAAGTTGGTAAAACGCCATACAAAGAGCGTTTGTACCCGGGATTCCACAACATCGAAGTGCGACCACCACAAGGCTATGACTCCACTCTAAGTTCTCAGACTTGGTATTATTTTACCGCAGCTCGCGGTGATGACTTGGTCGCCAAGTTCGAAACGCCAGAGATCTACGCAGTTCCCGAGGATGAGCTCGTGGTCAGGTAAACTTAATCTTATCTTAAGCGCATACATGGATGCCGTATTTACGGATAATTCGTGTGTGCGTTTTTTGTATTATTTTTGCTAAATTAGGAGAACTTGACATATTGTTGTTATGGGTATATATTCATAATAAAGGTCAATTAATTCAAATTTAACTTTAAATAGCAACCCACTTCGCTCTTCGAGCTTCTTGGGTCAAGAATAGCAAATAGCAAGAGTTACGTCAGGTGATTTGGATTGGTAATTGTTATTTGGTTATTGGTTATTTACAATTTTTATGCCTAATTTTGATGGAACGGGCCCAAGAGGCGAAGGCTCTAAAACCGGCCGAGGAATGGGTAAGTGCAGTACGGCGGAGAAACCTCGAGAAAATCCAAAAACCGGGCGAGGGCTTGGTTTAGGCCGGAGCGCCGGCGTTGGTGCCGGTCGAGGCCGTGGCCGCGGGCTTGGTGTGGGTAGAGGTAATACTCAAAATCAATAACCCGCACAATAAGGACAAGGTTTTTTAAAGACTTTGTTCTTATTTTGATGTAAGATTTAAATATTATGCCAAGACCAAGATTGGGAAGAAGGATACGATTTGATCCGCATGTTACTTTTTTTAAGCCTCAGGGCGTTCCCATGCGGTTGCTTGAAATCGTGGAACTGTCTCATGAAGAGGTGGAGGCTTTGCGCTTAAAGAATGTAGAAGAGTTGGATCAGGTTGATTGTGCAAAGAAAATGAAAACTTCGCAAAGTACTTTTCAGAGGATTTTGAGTTCGGCGTATAAAAAGATATCGCAAGCACTAATAGAGGGTAAAGCGATTAAAATTATAAAATAAATATGAGATATTTAATATTTTTGATAGTAATATTTTTTACTTTTTTATTTACATCGGTTACTAATGCAGAGGATAAAGCGCCAACAGAGCTTTACTTTTTTTATGGGCAGGGATGCCCGCATTGCGGGGCAATGGAAGGATTTTTAGAGGGCTTGGAAGCGAAATATCCGGAGTTGATTGTTAAAAAGTACGAAACATATTTTAATACAGAGAATTTGGATTTGTTCGAGGAATTGTCGAGCGCGTACGGTAAGCAGATTGAGGGAGTTCCAACATCGTTTATAGATGATAAAGTTATTGTTGGATTTAGTAATTCGATTGGAACATCTTTAGAGAACGAAGTCGTTAGATGTTTGGAATCGGGGTGCGGTTCGCCGGAGAGTAAGTTGAAAGTTGAAGATCCGGATTTACAAGAGGTGCTGCATATAGTGGGAGAAAGCGACCCGGCGCCTGTGTCGCAAAAAGCAGTGTTGATGCAAAAAATTACCATACCCGCAATTTTATCCGCTGCGGCTGTTGATGCAATCAATCCTTGTGCTTTTGCGGTTTTAATTATTTTATTGACCACAGTTTTGGCCGGGAAAAATCGTAGAAAAGCATTATTTGCGGGGTTGGCGTTTACTTTATCAATTTATCTTTCATATTTGATGATGGGGATCGGTTTATATTCGGCAATACAAGTATCGGGTGCGACTCATGTTATCTATATTGTTGTTGCGTTTTTAGCGATTATACTCGGATTATTTAATCTTAAAGATTACCTTTGGTATGGCAAATGGTTTGTGATGGAAGTGCCGATGAGTTGGAGGCCAAAGTTACAAGCAATCATAAAAGGTGTAACCTCGGTTCCCGGAGCATTTTTAATTGGTTTTGTTGTGAGCTTATTTTTACTGCCATGCACATCCGGCCCATATATCGTCATTCTAGGATTATTGTCAAAAACGACTACGCGTAATTTGGCATTTGTATATTTGTTGCTTTATAACTTTATCTTTGTTTTGCCGATGCTTATTATTACGGCGTTTATTTATTGGGGGTTTACGTCTGTGGAGCAAGCGGAGGAATGGAGGAAAAAGAGATTAAAGACTTTGCATTTAATAGCGGGAATCATCATTTTATTACTTGGAATAGGTATGTTTACGGCATTAGCGTTGGGAATGGTGTAGCAAATACTTGATCTAATAGCATTATATTGTTTAACTGTAATTACTATGACAAATCATCCATTAAATAAGGAATCTCGTGTTCCTGATGTAATATTTAAAACTCGCGTACGCGATGAAACTATTGGCGGTGAAAATCCTTTTCGCTGGCAAGATGTTACAACTAAAGAAATTTTTGCAGGTAAAAAAGTAGTTGTTTTTAGCCTGCCAGGTGCTTTTACTCCAACTTGTTCATCAACTCATGCGCCGGGTTATGAGGAGGCTTATAATGAGCTAAAGAATTTGGGTATTGATGAAGTAGTTTGCTTAAGTGTTAATGATGCATATGTAATGTATCAATGGTCGTTAAAGTTAGGTTTAAAAAATGTTCGTATGTTGCCCGATGGTAACGCGGAGTTTACGCGAAAGATGGGAATGTTGGTTAGAAAGCATGATCTGGGTTTTGGTTACAGATCTTGGCGCTATAGCATGTATGTTGAAGACGGTGTTATCAAAAAGATGTTTATCGAAGATGGATTTTCTGATGATTGCCCGGATGATCCGTTTGAAGTGAGTGGAGCGGGGGCGATGATTGAGTATCTTGGTAAGAAAGGAGAGTAAGGAAAACTGAATTTTAAGCAAAATCCCTCGATTGATCGAGGGATTTTGAGTTGGTGGTATCTCGCCAGAGGTGCGTAGTGGGTGTTGGGTATATGGTGTTGCTTATAGTGGCAAATTTTTTTTATTTAAAAACCCCGGAATAGACTGGGGTTCAGTGCGCAAGCAGTTTATTCTCTTATCTGACGTATTAAGTCTTCGTAGTTGCATCGCATGTTTGCTGAATGGAGTCTTTGGGCTATGAGGTGGAATTTTAGCCATTCAGTAATAGTGAGCTTTTGGCGCGCAGCTATTTGTGCCAGGTAGCGTTCTTGTCGGGTTTCGTGATAACTGGGCAAGGTGATGATTTTTACATCAGCTTCTTTGAGTATGAATAGATGGCCATGAAAATAGGGTTCGGCTTGAGTTGGCCCACAGATGGTAGAAAGTTTATATCGATATGCCAGTTCGTAGAGCATTACGGCGAAGTCGCTTTGTTGTTGGACTTCGTCGCGTATTTTATCAGCTTGATAACATGAGTTACCCAAATTTTCGATAGCCAAAATCCTCATGCCCCACCTGTAATTATAAATCTCTGTTGAATAATAGCCACGGCTAAGTGCAATATTCGTGAAAGAAGCGTCTAAATTATGGTTATTAAGGAAATCTTTCAAATTAGAAAATAGTTCCCAATGGACAGAGTCCGCTGAAGCCGGAATCGCTAAATTTGGATTTGTCCATAAATCTAATTGATTAGATCCTTCGAGTTGAAATAAGATTGCCGGGCTGTGCCATGGGGCATCCCGGCGAAGTTGTTTTAACCAACCCTCCTCACCTCTTTCGCATGTTTCGCGATAGTTGTTTCTTCGTTCACCTCGTGAGGTTCTTAGTTTTTGAGTAAATAATTTTACGAAATTTATCTGTCTAAAGTTCATTGTTTGACCTCCTGGTATATAGTTACCTTTTTTGGTTTGTATAGTCAAATTGTTTGGGATTGTTAGGAATGTTGTTAGGTCACATAATGAATTTAGTATTTCGATAATAAGAAAAAACCCTCGATTTTTCGAGGGATACAGTTAAATCAATCTTTTCCTACTAAACGCGAATCCAGACCCTGACTTAAGATATCGTTCGAAATCTTCGGCAAGCTTCTTTGATGAAAAGCCTGCATACCAAATAAGTTTCCACGGACCGCCACGTGAGGTTGTAACGCATTCACCACGATGGTGTTGCTGAAGTCGTCGGTTTATATCCGATGTTGAACCATGATAGTAAAATTTGTATTGCTCGCTTTGAAGGATGTAAACGAAATGCATATATATACTACGTTCTATATTTTGAGAGTTTGGTCAAGGGGATAACCGGTTTTTCTATCAAAAAACCGCCGATGTTATCGGAGGTTTTTTTAGGTTCGGCCCCCCTTCGCTCCTTCGCTATCTCGCTTCGGAGCTTCGGGGGGGGGGGCACTCCCCATAGCTCGACGCTAGTCGAGCGACGGGGAGTGGGGTGGCCAACGGGAATCGAACCCGTATCAGAGGAACCACAATCCTCTGTGTTAACCATTACACCATGGCCACCATGAACTTGTAATAACTCCACCTTCGCCGAAGGCTATGGTGGACCACCCATAATTATATATATTTATATTAATGACGGGTGGCAATAACCAATAGAACAATCACCAATTTTGGGATCGAGCTTAGCTCGATATTCATTTTATATCGTAGTTCGAAGTTCGAGATTCGATGTTCGATTGTGGTGATAGTTATACAATATATAGAGTTTTTTGGCAAGAGTTTTGGAGGGTGGATTATGCACTTGATGAGACACATCGGTAACAACCCGAGATTCCTCAGGAACTCAGGTAAGATACCGATCTATGCCAATCAC